>NZ_CP192102.1:0-162500 GCF_050955685.1 Actinoplanes sp. CA-015351 | reverse complement strand
TCTTGTCACCAGCCATGTCGTCGTGCGCGTCCGCGTACCCATCAATCGTGCGCAACCATGCGGTGAGCTGGCGCTGACCGAGGGTTTCGCCGCCCTCGGCGGCGTGTGGTGAATCGCCGCCGGGGATCGCCGGGAGTTGGCCGGCAGTGACGCCGTCGGGGAGCTTGACCCAGAGCGGCGTGTTGAACTGTCTCCGCCAGAGGGCCTTTGACCAGGTACGGAAGTACGGCGTGAAGACCTTGTAGCTGGCGCCGCCACCGCCGGGGCGCAGCGTCCCCGGCTCGACGACCGTGACGCCGGGGTGCAGGCGCAGGTTGAGCCGATGCCGTTCGCACTCCTGAAGAAGTCGGCTCTCCCGGCGGCCGGCATATCCGCTGACGTCGGCGGCGAGATGGATGGTCCCGGCGTCGTGCTCGCGAGCCAGCCGGATCGTCTCGGCAACCGGGTCGCCGGTACGCACAACCAGATCCCCACCACGCTGACGAAGCTTTTCACGCAGGTCAGCCAGGCACTGGTGGAGGAAGCGTGACCGGTTTCCGGACAGGCCGGCCAGTTTCGGGTCGAGGACGTAGAGCGGGATCACCCGATCCGCGTCCGCGCATGCCTCGGCGAGCGCGGGGTTGTCGCTCACCCGGAGGTCCCGGGTGAACAGCACGACGGCGGTGCTCATCAGGCCGCGACCTCAATCGGCGTTCCTGGCCTGGTCAGCAGGCTGCGGACGGCGACGGCGGCGCGACGGCGGTTCGGCACCGTGGCACGACGGGCGAAGACGTCGTAGTCGGCCGCTTCAATCTCGGCCAGGATCCCGCCGTAAAGCTGGAACGCGGTCCGCATGCAGGCCTGGGAGGCGGGTTCGAGCAGCGGGATGCCAGGCGCGGCGGCCACGTAGTGCTCACGAGCCCGGGCAATCTCCGCCTTGATCAGCTCCTTGACCGCCGGGGTGGCAACGCGGCGCTCCAGGATCTCCTGGGTCACGCCGAACTCAGCGAGGTGCTCCTCGGGCAGGTAGATCCGGCCTCGGTCGAGGTCCTCGGCGACGTCCCGGATGAAGTTGGTGAGCTGGAACGCAAAGCCGAGCTGCCGGGCCGGTTCCCGGGCTGCTGCCCGGTCGGAGGAGCCGAGTATCGGCAGCATCATCGTGCCGATGACCGCGGCCGAGCCCTCCATGTAATCGAGTAGGTCGTCGTAGGTGGCGTACCTGGTGACGGTGATGTCCATCGCCATGCTGCGCAGGAACTTCTCGAAGTCCTCGAGGTCCAGGTCGAAAACCGCGATCGTGTGCAGCACTGCGGGCAGCAGCTCGTCGTCGGTCGGCTCGCCGCGCAGGCCGGCCAGGAACTGCTCGGACCACGCGGTGAGCAGCGCGGCACGCTCGGCGGAGGGCCGGGACTCGGTCCGATCGACGATTTCGTCCGCATATCGGGTGAATCCATAGAGAGCGTGCACATGCCGGCGCTTCCACCCCGGTAGCAAGCGGGTCGCCAGGTAGTACGTCCGTCCGTGCTCGCGGTGCAGTTCGCGGCAGCGCGCATACGCCGCCGTCAGATCGGTATCCATCCGGGCCTCCCGGTAAATCGACGCACGAATCGACGCAACTTCAAGAAGTTAGGGTACGGTACTGCTCGTGGCTAATCACACCCTCGAGGGACATCGCCTTGAAGCGATCCCACGCCAGCCGGTCTCGCATCGGGCGCTGATCGGCGCTGTCGAGGGGACTCTCGCCGACTTCCTCGCCTCGCAGACCGCCGCCCTGGACGCCGTCGACCCGGCTCTCGGCAACTTCGCCCGAACCGCTCGTGACCTGGTGCTGGCTAGCGGCAAACGGCTGCGGCCGACGTTCGCCTACTGGGGCTGGCGCGGCGTTGTCGGCCCGGCCGAGCCTGTCGATCCGGTGCTGCCCGCACTCGGCGCTCTTGAACTCATGCACACGTTCGCGCTGGTCCACGACGATCTGATGGACGAGTCGGACACCCGGCGCGGCCGGCCGACCGCGCACCGAATCTTCGCCTCCCAGCACGGCGAGCACTTCGGTGGCTCGGCCGCGATCCTGGTCGGCGACCTCTGCCTGGTTTGGGCCGATCAGCTGCTGAGCCACACCCGGCTCCCGGCGCCGGCGCTGCTGGAGGTCCGCGATCGGTACGACAAGATGCGCGTCGAAGCGATAGCCGGTCAGTACCTCGACGTCCTCGGCGAAAGCGACCCCGGTTCCTGGTCGGTGGAGCGGGCGCTGACCGTCGCCCGGCACAAGACGGCCAGTTACACGGTGCAGTGGCCGCTCTCGTTCGGCGCCGCGCTGGCCGGCGGCGACCGGCGCGTCGACGAGGCGTACCGGGTCTATGGCACCACCGTCGGTGAGGCCTTCCAGCTGCGTGACGACCTGCTCGGCGTTTATGGCGACCCGGCGATCACCGGCAAGCCGACCGCGGACGATCTGCGGACCGGAAAACCCACCACCCTGCTCATGCTGGCCCGGCGGATGTCCTCCGAGGCCCAGCTCGCTGCCTTCGCTGCCGGCGACGTCGCGCAGCGCGCGACGATCATCGCGGAAACCGGCGCTCCCGACCAGGTCGAGGAGATGATCAGGGTACGCGTGGACGAAGGCGTCGCCGCCCTCTCGGAAGCTCCTATTCACCCGGACGCGCGTGCTGCCCTGGTCGAGCTGGCCACAGCCGCCACGCACCGCCCGGCATGATGTCTTTCCCCCCTCGTTTGGAGCATCCCTCGTGCGTGTTGTGACCGGACCCACCGACCGGGTCGTCGTGGTCGGAGCCGGCCTCGGCGGCTTGGCCTGCGCTCTTCATCTGGCCGCGGCCGGACGCCAGGTCACCGTCGTGGAACGTGAGCCGATACCCGGCGGCCGGGCCGGCCGCCTCTCGATAGGTGGTTACGAGTTCGACACCGGGCCGACGGTGCTGACCATGCCGGAGCTGATCGAGGAACCCCTCGCTGCCGTCGGCGAGAAGCTCTCCGACTGGCTCGAACTGACCCCTCTCGACCCGGCATATCGGGCGTATTACCCGGACGGGTCCACGCTTGACGTCCGTACCGACACCACCCGGATGGCTGCCGAGATCGCCCGCGTCTGCGGAGCCCGCGAGGCCGACGGATACCTGCGGTTCGTGGACTACACCCGCCGGCTCTGGCAGCTGGAGCGCAACGACTTCATCGATCGCAATCTCGACGCACCCACCGACCTGCTCGGCTTGAACCTTTTGCGTCTTCTCGGGATGGGCGCGTTCCGTCGCCTGCAGCCCAAGATCGAACAGTTCTTCCGTGACCCCCGTACCCAGCGGATCTTCTCGTTCCAGGCCATGTACGCGGGACTCGCACCGCACGACGCGCTGGCGATCTACGCCGTGATCGCGTACCTCGACTCGGTTGCCGGGGTCTACTTCCCGGTCGGTGGCATGCACGCGGTTCCGAAGGCCCTGGCCGGCGCAGCCGAGAAACACGGCGTGACGTTCCGTTACGACACCACCGTCGAGCGGGTGCTCACCACGAACGGGCGGGCCACCGGTGTCGTCACGGCCGGCGGCGAGCACATTCCGGCCGACGTCGTGGTGCTCAATCCGGATCTTCCGGTCGCATACCGTGACCTGCTCCCAAGCCGGCGGCAGCGCTCGCTGCGTTACTCACCGTCCTGTGTGGTTCTTCACCTCGGCTCCGACCGGACCTACTCGAAGATCGCGCACCACAACATCCACTTCGGAAAGGCCTGGAAGGGTACGTTCGACGAGGTGATCAACAAGGGTCTGCTGATGAGTGACCCGTCACTGCTGGTCACCAACCCGACCCGGACCGACCCGACCGCGGCACCCGACGGCAAACAGACGTACTACGTGCTGGCGCCCGCGCCGAACCTGGAAGCCGGCCCGATGAACTGGCGCGGCGGCCTGGGCAAGCGGTACGCCGACGAGCTCCTGCAGGTGCTGGAGAACCGTGGTTACGTCGGGTTCCGGGACGGCGTCGAAGTGCAGCGGATCATCACGCCCGCCGACTGGGCCGATGAGGGAATGGCCGCCGGGACACCGTTCGCGGCCGCGCACAGTCTCACGCAGACCGGACCGTTCCGCCCGTCGAACCTGCACCCCACCCTGCCCAACGTCGTCTTCACCGGTTCCGGCACCCAGCCCGGCGTCGGGGTGCCGATGGTGCTGATCTCCGGGAAGCTGGCGGCGTCGAGGATCACCGGTGATAAGCGGTGACCTCCCGTGAGGCGCATCTCGTCGAACTCGTTGACAACTCCGGGGTGCCGCTCGGGTCGGCGACCGTGGAGGAGGCGCATGTCGCTCCCGGCCAGCTGCACCGGGCGTTCTCGGTGTTCCTGCTCGATGATCAGGATCGGGTGCTTCTCCAGCAGCGGGCCACGGTCAAGACCCGCTTTCCGTTGCGCTGGGGAAACACCTGCTGCGGGCATCCCGCACCGGGTACGCCGGTGGCCACGTCAGCGCTCGAAAGACTTGGCGAGGAGATCGGCGTCGGCGGGGTTTCCCTGGTCGACGCCGGTGTCTACACGTATTTCGCCGAGGATCCGGTGACCGGGCGGGTCGAGCGGGAGTACGACCACGTGCTGGTCGGGCGGCTGCCGGTCGGCACCCAGTTCCGGCCGGATCCGGCTGAGGTCGCGAGGTTGCTGTGGGTTTCCGTACCCGATCTGCGGGAGCGGCTGGAGAGCGATCCCGGGTCTTACGCGCCGTGGCTGAGTGGTGTGACCGCGCGGCTGGAGGCGTATTTGACCTCGGTTTCGTCGGATTCTCGGCCTGTGTCGGCTTCTCCGCCTGTGTCGGTTTCGGAGCGGTTGGGTGGGAAATGACGGCCTGAGTGCGGGCGCCGCAGCCCGGCGGCTCGGCGTCGCGGTCACCACTCTTCGCACCTGGCATCAGAGGTATGGGCTCGGACCAAGCCATCACGAACCGGGTCATCATCGGCGGTACACCGTCGAGGACATGGTCCGGCTGCAGGTCATGCAGCGGCTCACGGCACAGGGCGTGGCGCCGGCCGAGGCTGCCGCCTGGGCGCAGAGAGATCCCGCCGCCGCCTCACCCCCTGATGTTTCAGGGGATCAGTTTTCCGAGGCTCCGGCCGGCGGCGGGCAGACCATCGCTCTCGGCCCCCATGCGAACCCGGCCGCTCGCGGGCTAGCCCGGGCGGCGATGCGGCTCGACGGCCCGTCGATGCGCTTCATCATCGAGGGCGCCGTCACCGGCCGCGGCGTCATACCCACCTGGCAGCACGTGGTCATGCCGGTGCTGATCAGCATCGGTGAGCGCTACGAGGCGACAAAACGATTCATCGAGGTGGAGCACCTGCTCTCCCGCACGGTCACCGAGGTGCTCGCCGGGGTGCCACGGCCACCTCGTGATCGGGAACCCCGTGCACTGCTGGCCGCGGCGGACGAGGAACAGCACACGCTGCCCTTGGAGGCGCTGGCTGCCGCGCTGGCCGAGATGGGGGTGCCTACCCGGTTGATGGGTGCCCGGATGCCGTCTCAGGCGCTTGTGGACGCGGTGGTGCGTACCGGCCCGGCGGCTGTGGTGGTGTGGTCGCAGCTGCCGGCCACGGGGCGTGTGGAGCAGTTGGAGCAGCTCTTGGGCGTACCCAATCCGCCTTTGATCCTTGCCGCAGCCGGACCCGGCTGGCCGCCCGACGCCTTGCCCCCCGCAGTAACCACCTTCCGTGACCTCGCAGGCGCTGTCCGTGCCGTGGCCGCCGCATGACCCTCACGTTTCCGCAGGTCAGCGACTTGCAGAAAGAAAGGGGGGTACCGATTTGGAGACCGCTCGGGGGATCACATATGCTTTGCAGGCACTCAACGGGGCGCGGTTGAAGGCGAAGGCCACCAAGCGTTGCTGATCTCGCGGCCAGCGAGATGTGTAATGATGGAGGAGTTGCCCTCATCGTCTAGTGGCCTAGGACGCCGCCCTTTCAAGGCGGTAGCACGGGTTCGAATCCCGTTGGGGGTACTGGTAAGTTAGCGACGCGAGTTGCTGATGAACCGGAGCAAGTGAAGAGCAAGGTCCTGTGGAGCAGTTGGAGTGCTCGCCGCCCTGTCAAGGCGGAGGTCGCGGGTTCAAGTCCCGTCAGGACCGCAACAAATTGCACGGCCAGGTAGCTCAGTTGGTACGAGCGTCCGACTGAAAATCGGAAGGTCGGCGGTTCGACCCCGCCCCTGGCCACCAGGCCCTCGCCGGGCACTGAGCATCGTCCACCTGCGGAAACGCTTGGTGGACGTTTCGCTTTCCCGGGTGTTTCCAGTTGACCTTTGCGGTATGCGTGGTTTTCGTGGGCTCACTCCGCCGCTGATGGACTGCCGACATTGCTCAGGGTTGTCGCGGATGCGGGCGTCGTAATCGGGCGTGAAGATCTCGGCCTGTCCAGGGCTTCGGCGGCGGGTTCACCAGTTCGTTCGAGGTCCAGTCGGCATCGCCAGCCGCACGTCTTCACACGCGCCCGCTCCGATCTTGTGAACTTCCCCGAACCGTTTGCGGGGGTTTCCATAAGATCGGCGTAATCCGCGTCGATCTTGTTGACTTGAGCGGCGGCGTGCTCGGGAATCTCAACAAGATCGAGGAAAGCTCGAACCCCGTCCGTGCTGACCGCCACGATCCGTTCTGACCGCCGCGATCCGTTCTGACCGCCGCGATCCGTTCTGACCGCCGCGATCCGCCACAACGG
This sequence comes from Actinoplanes sp. CA-015351, assembly GCF_050955685.1. NCBI lineage: Bacteria > Bacillati > Actinomycetota > Actinomycetes > Micromonosporales > Micromonosporaceae > Actinoplanes > Actinoplanes sp. CA-015351. Next base: position 155,825 of record NZ_CP192102.1, on the reverse strand, counting down.
CACAGCTGCCTCCGCCCGTCGTCACACCAAGCCGCCAGCCAGCGGATCGCCAACATGTGCAGCGTCGCCGGAGCAGGCAGAACGCAAATCCACTCCGGAAGCACGCAACCGGCCGACGATTTGGGTGGGCTGCCGCAGACGGTGTTCGCGGATGCCGTGATGGCCATCGGAACGTGATCGATGTTGCGCCGTCAGGTTTCGCCTTCTTCAGCATGCCGATGCGGTGCGGTGAAGAAGCGGAGTGAGGGCCCACCGTGGGCTCGGAGCCACGTGGCGCGTGCACGGGGGCACGCGTGCACGGGGGGCACGGGGGGGGCACGGGGGCACGGGGGCACGGTTCAGCGTGGGTGGGGTCGCACGGTCGCTCCGTTTGGCGTGGGTGGGGTCGCACGGTAGCGGTCTGTGTGACTTCATCACGGCCAGGGCGTGGCCCAGGGCACACGGTGGCGTTATGTGCGACCTGACCCACCCTGCGACAGTGTCGGCCGTGGTCCCGCGAGGAACCGGCGGACCAAGATCGCGGTGAGTCAGACGGGTGTGCCGAATCCGGGCTCGATACGTGCCTTAATTCAACACGCGCTGGCGGGGTTGCTCGCGGCCCGCCAGCCTGCGGACCCGCCAGGCACCCCGCACCCACCGGAACCGCCCGGCTGACCGGGGCCGGCCGCCAGGGCGAGCCCTAGCTCCAGGCAGGCCACCGGACTCTCATAACGAGACGGGATGTGAAAGAGCCTGTGCTGTCACCGGGAGGCGGGACGTGAAAGGGCCCGCGCTGTCACGGGGGAGACGGCGCGGGCCCGAACGCAACCATAGCGACGATCTTCGGGTTGAACGAGGGGCTGTGGAAGATCCATAGCAAAAGCACAGGAAGCCGTACAGAAAACGGCCCGGCAACCGGGCTGCCGGTCCTACTTGGAGAGTGTCGCCACCGGCCGGGACTTCGTGTACACAAGCGCGGCGCTGCCAGGCGACGAGAACGCGGAGAATGAGGCAAACGCGGAGAACGCCGAGAACCTGGAAGCAGCTTGACCTTGTCGCCAAGCGTCACGGTTTCGCCTTGCCGGCCAGCCCCTTGAAATGGACGGCGCTGGTGCCGAAAACTCCGCCGTGCCCATCGGCGCAACCTGGGCCGGAGCTGCCAGGAAAGCTGTCGACAGGAAGCAGGAAGTCGGCCAGCACCCGCGGGCCAGCACGCACGGAGAGCAGAAAGCGGCCCGGCTGTCCTAACGAACAACCGGGCCAACTGTCTACAAAGTAGGACCTACTTGGTCGCGGCCGCGATCCGAGCCTTGGCCTCCGCGAGCACCGTGCCGGCGGCAGCCGGGGGGCCGGCCGCGTACGCACGAGAGGCGGAGACGCCGGACAGGTCCGGGTTGATGAACTCGCAGTCCGGGGCGATACCGCCGGCCATCACCAGGCAGATGTCACCGGTGACGGCGTTGTCGCCGCCTTCAAGCAGGTCGTACGCGGTGTCGCTGCCGACCTGCACGCCGTTGTCGTCGACGTCCTCGCCGATCAGGAAGTCATCGCCGGCCTCGCCGAGGATCCAGTCGTTGCCCGCCATGCCGACCGCGAAGTCGTCGTCCGCGCCGCCCCAGATCTGGTCGTTGCCGTCGCCACCGGCGATCGCGTCGGCACCGGCGTCACCCTTGATCAGATCAGCGCCGGTCTCGCCGATGATCGTGTCGTCACCGGCACCGCCGGTGAGGCTGTCGTCGCCGGCGCCACCGAGCAGGTAGTCCGCACCGTCGTCGCCGTAAAGGTGATCGCCGCCGGCCGAACCGCCGATCTGGTCGTCTCCGGCACCAGCCCAGATGGTGTCGTCATCGTCGCCACCGACCAGGATATCGGCGCCGGCCTCGCCCCGGATGTTGTCCGAGTCAGCGCCGCCGTCGATCGAGTCGTCGCCGTCGCCGCCGCTCAGCGTGTCCATGCCGGCGCCGCCCCAGATCTTGTCATTGCCCGCCAGGCCGTTGACGAAGTCGTCGTCCGCGCCGCCGTCGACAGCGTCGTCGCCGGCACCGCCGCCGATGCTGTCGCGACCGGCGCCGCCCCAGATCTTGTCGTTGCCCGCGTCGCCGGAGAGACCGTCGTCCTCGGTGCCGCCGTCGATCGCGTCGTTGCCGTCACCGCCGTAGAGACGGTCGGCACCGGCCACACCGATGAGCTGGTCGTTGCCGGCTTCGCCCCGGAGCTCGTCGCCGCCGGCGCCACCGTTGAGGATGTCGTCGCCCGCTCCGCCGCTGATCGCGTCGTCGCCGTTGCTGCCGCCCAGACGGTCGTTGCCTGCCTCGCCCCAGACGACGTCGTTCTCGGTGCCACCGTCGATCACGTCGTTGCCGTCGCCGCCGCGTACCTTGTCGATCCCGGCGCCGCCGGCGACCTGGTCGTTGCCCGCGTACCCGTAGATCGTGTCGTTGTTCGCGCCGCCGTCGACCACGTCGTTGCCGGCGCCACCGCTGATCGCGTCGTCGCCGGTGTTGCCGACGAGGCGGTCGTTGCCCGCGTCACCGTAGATGGAGTCGTTGTTCGCGCCGCCGTCGATCTGGTCGTCGTTGTCGCCGCCGCCGATCGCGTCGTTGCCGGCGCCGCCGTACAGCTTGTCGGTGCCGGCTTCGCCGTACACGGTGTCGTTGCCGGCGCCACCGTCGATCACGTCGTTGCCGACGCCGCCGGAGAGGCGGTCGTTGCCCGTGTTGCCGACCAGCCGGTCATGGCCGTAGTCGCCGTACGCCTTGTCGTTGCCAGTTCCGGCGTCGATCCCGTCGTTGCCGGTGCCGCCGTAAACGGTGTCGTCGCCCGAGCCGCCGTAGAGGTTGTCATTACCGGCGCCACCGACGAGCTTGTCAGCGCCGGAGCCGCCCTGCAGCTCGTCAGCGCCCGAGCCACCGGTCAGGGTGTCGTTGCCGGTGCTGCCGTCCGCCAGCAGGAACACCTTGGTGTTGTTCTTGGCCGAGTCGTTCTTGTCGCCCAGCGCCACGCTGATCTTGGCAGTCGTTTTCGAGGTCGTGCACTTGACCTTCGTGGCGTCGACCTTCTTGCAGCCCTTGCCCGCCTTGAGCGCGACCCGGTCGTCGAGGGTCACGGTCCGGCCCGAGATCGTGATCGTCAGGGCGTTGGTCGCGCCGGTGAGTGCCTGGAACTGGACGGTGTTCGTCCCGACCACCTTGGCGAGACCGGCCGAAGCCGCCTGCGCCGGCGAGGCGAGGATTGCGGTCGAAGCGACTGCGACGGCCGCGGCGCCGATGGCCGCCATGGCTGTACGTCGGGACAGGAACATCAAGAAACCCCCGTTGGAGCTGGAGTGATCGGCATCATTGCAGCGCCTGAAGATCCATCTGCCAACTCCGGTCCCATAGAACGGGACCGTACCGACGCATTGACCAACATCTGGAAACGCAGAACGGTCCGGCCGCTCGGTGAGCGACCGGACCGTTCAGGAAGTACTACTTACTTGCGCGCGCCCTCAGCCCCGGCGCCCGCCCGGGCCTTCGGAGCCTCGAAACCGGAGCCGGCGCTGCCCGCGGACTTGGCCGAGAGGCCGCCGCTCACCGAGTCCGGGACCGCGGACGCCTCGCAGTTGATCGCCGTACCCGCGGCGAGCACCACGCAGATGTCACCGACGGTGCCGTTCGTGCCGCCGTCCAGCTTGTCGGTCGCGGTCGGGCTGCCGATCGGGGTGCCGTCGACGTCGTAGTCGTCGGCGATCAGCTCGTCGTCGCCCGCGTCGCCCCAGAGCCGGTCGTTGCCGGCCAGGCCGTAGATGACGTCAGCGTCGTTGCCGCCGCTGATGTTGTCGTCGCCGTTCTGGCCACCGATGTAGTCGAACCCGGCCTCGCCCCAGACGAAGTCGTTGCCGTCACCGGCCGCCACGAAGTCGATGCCGGCCCCGCCCCAGACGCGGTCCACGCCGGCCTCGGCCCAGACCTCGTCGTCGCCGTTGTTGCCCCAGACCTTGTCGTCGCCGATGCCGGCCTGGATGTGGTCGACGCCGTCGCCGCCGGACAGGGCGTCGTTGCCGTCGTAGCCGTACACCTCGTCGTCACCGGCGTCACCGTAGAGGGTGTCGTTGCCGGTGTAGCCCCACAGGATGTCCTTGCCGACGCCGCCGCCGAGCTTGTCGTTGCCGAGGCCGCCCCACAGCTTGTCGTCGCCGGCGTCGCCGTACACGGTGTCGTGGCCGACCTCGCCGTCCAGCTGGTCGTTGCCCGCGCCGCCGTAGATCTTGTCGTTGCCGTAGTAGCCCCACAGCTTGTCGTTGCCGGCGTCGCCGTAAACAGCGTCGTCGCCGGTGCCCGCGTCGGCGTAGTCGTTGCCAGCGCCGGCGTAGAGCTTGTCGGCACCCGACTCACCGAAGAGGTTGTCGTTGCCGCCACCGCCCCAGAGCTTGTCGTTGCCGGTGTAGCCCTGCAGCTCGTCGGCGCCCGAGCCGCCGGTCAGCTTGTCGTTACCGGCGTCGCCGAAGACCAGCGAGGCCACCTTGGTCTTGTTCTTGAACGAGTCGTTCTTGTTGCCGAGAACAGCAATGATCTTGGTGGTCTTCTTCTTGGTGGTGCACTTGACCTTGGTCTTGTCGACCTTCTTGCAGCCCTTGCCCGGCTTGAGCGCGACCTTGTCGTCAAGCGTCACGGTCCGGCCGGAGATCGTGACCACGAGCGAGTTCACCTTGTTCTTGGCGGCCACGAACTGGACGGTCGAGCCGACGACCTTGGCGGCGCCGGTTGAGGCTGCTTGAGCGGGCGAGGCAAGAATGGTCGTCGAGACGGCCGCGACGCCGATGGCGGCCAGCGCCGTGCGGCTGAAACGGTTGAACAGGAACATGCGGAACCCCCGTGTCCGATTTCAAAAGATCGAAGCGCAGGGTGCACAGTCCTCCCCCGCATCGATACATCTCAGCCGCCGTGCACCGGGAAACCAAGCGCTATCCCATGGAACGGGACCGTACCGACGCATTGACCACTCTGTGGACCACGAGAAGGGGCCCGGCATCAGCCGGGCCCCCGTTTGTCCTGGATGGTGTTACTTGGTGATCTCCGCGAGCAGCCGCGCCTTGACACCCTCGAGAGCCGGGTTGACGCCCCGAGCAGAAGACGCCGATGCCGAGAGCGACTCGACCGGCAGCTCGTACAGCTCGCAGCCGGACTTGGTGGCACCGGCAAGAACGAGGCAGATGTCGGCGTCCACCTGAGCACCGCCGTCGACCCGGTCGGTGGCGGTCGCGTTGCCGACCGGCTTGAAGTTCTCGTCGATCGACTCGCCGACCAGCAGGTCGTCCTCGGTGGAGCCGGAGAGGACGTCGTTGCCGGCCTCACCGACGAGGCCGTCGAAACCGGCCTCACCGAAGATGGCGTCGTTGCCGGTGTAGCCGAGTGCGAGGTCGTCGCCCGCGCCGGCCGAGATCCGGTCGTTGCCGGCGCCGCCGTCGAGGAGGTCGTCCTGGTTTCCGCCGAGCAGCTTGTCGTCGCCCGCCTCGGCGTTCACGAAGTCGTAGCCGTCGCCGCCGCTCAGCACGTCGTTGCCGGCCCCGCCGAACAGTTCGTCGTCCCCGGCCTCGCCGTACGCGTAGTCGTTGCCGGCTTCAGCGTAGATCTCATCGATCCCGGCGCCGCTGAAGATCTTGTCGTTGCCCGCTCCGGCCCGCACGACGTCGTTGCCGGCCGCGGCGTAGACGACATCGTTGCCGATCCCGCCGTAAACGAGGTCTTTGCCGGCCTCGCCGTTGACGACGTCGTTACCGGCAGCCGCGTCGACCTTGTCGTCGCCAGCGCCCGCGTAGATGGCGTCGTTGCCCACGCCGCCGAACAGCTTGTCGTTGCCGCCGACGCCCCAGATCTTGTCGTTGCCCGGACCGCCCTGGAGCTCGTCCACACCGGCGCCGCCGGTCAGCTTGTCGTTGCCCGTGCCGCCGTTGGCCAGCAGAGCGACCTTGGTCTTGTTCTTCACGGCGTCGTTCTTGTCGCCCAGCGCCACCTTGATCAGCTTGGTCGCCTTCGGCGTCGTGCACTTGACCTTGGTCTTGTCGACCTTCTTGCAGCCCTTGCCCGGCTTGAGCGCCACGGTGTCGTCAAGCGTCACGGTCCGGCCCGAGATCGTGATGACGAGCGAGTTGGCCTTGCCGGTCAGCGCCTGGAACTGGACGGTCGTCGAGCCCGTCACCTTCGCCAGACCGGCCGAGGCGGCTTGAGCCGGCGACGCGAGAAAAGCGGTCGAAGCCACTGCGGCGCCGATGGCGGCCAAGGCAGCTCGGTTGAACAGGAACATGCGGAATTACCCCCGTGTCAGGCATGAACTGGTCGACGTCGATCTCAACGTATGCGAATGGCGCAATCAAGAGAACGGGACCGTACCGACGCGTTGTTCATCCAAAGTAAAGGCCGGGTACTTGATCAGCACCCGGCCTCTGCGTCAGCGGATCTTCACCGATGCGCTGATGGCGCTGCCATCAACGTGACCCGCCTTCCTGGCGATCACCGTCACGGTGATCTTCTTGTTGCGCCAGGCGGACTTCAACTTCAGGGTACGCCCAGCCGCCCCCTTGATCACCTTGCCGTTCACCCGCCACTGGTATCGATACGAGTCAACCTTCGGCGACCAGGTACCGACGTTCGCGGTCAGCTTCTTGCCGACTTTCGGCGTACCCGTGATCTTGGGTTTCTTGGTGGCCTTCGGCGCCTTCGCTCTGGCGACCGCGGCGGTGGCGGCGGAGGCCGCCGCGCCCGGCTGGTGACCGGCGCGGGTAGCCGTCACGGTGACGGTCAGCCGCTTGCCCGCAACCGACGCCGGGATCGTCAAGGAGGAGCCGGTCGCGCCCTTGATCGCGACGCCGTTCGCGGCCCACTGGTACCGATATCCGGTCGCGGCCGGCGACCAGGTGCCTGACGCGGCCTTGACGACCTTGCCGACCATGACCGTCCCGGAGATCGCCGGGCGCTTCGTGGCCACCGGCTTCGCCTGGAGCACGATCGTGAACGCCTTGGCCAGAACGACCGCCGCCTGCCCCGCGCCGTACGGCCGGAGCGTGACCGAGGCGACCCCGACCGGCGAACCGGCGAGGTTCACATCGGCGACAGCAGTGGTCCCGTCCGCCGACACCGACTTGATCGTCGCGGTGATCGCCTTGCCGCCGGCCGGCGTCACCTGAAGAACGTCCTTGCGGTGCAGGTTCGAGCCCTTCACCGTGATCGTCCGAACCCCACCGGTGGTGACCGACGCAGGCCCGGCCGAGCCGACCTTCACCACGGCTGGCGCGACCTTGAAGAAGTACCAGGTGTCCACCGAGCCGACCTCGCCGGTGAAGCTGCGAACCACGAGTTGGTGGGTGCCCGCCGCGGACGGCGTCACGGTGATCGCTGCGGTGCCGTCCGTTCTGGGTTTCACCGTGACGGCCGGCCCACCGTTGAGCGTGTACTGGAACGAGGTCACCCCGGGCCGGCGGGCGGTGAAGGTGAAGGTGCCCGGGGTCAGCCGCACGGTGCCGATCTCCGGGAACTCGCTGGAGACGACTTTCGGCCGGTCCGAGACGAACGCTGAGGTCCGGCGCGCCACCGAGAGGTCGCCGTCGGCGCCGACGGTCCGCACGTAGATGTCGTTCAGGTTCAGGTCGGTCACCGGGAAAACGAGATCGGCGCTGCCGTCGCTCTTGGCCGGCACGGTGATCGTGGCGGTGGTGTCACCACTGTTGACGCTGGTCCAGTACTGGTACGCCTTGACACCGGGCACCCGGGGCGTGGCATGGACGCTGATCTTGTCGCCGAGAAACTTCTCATGGTTGAAGTCACCGGTGACCAGCGGGCCGTTGTCGACCAGGAACCGATATCCGTGCTCCGGGAACTTGTGCTCGTTCTCGTCGATCGTGTCGACCGCGCGTACCCACAGGAGGTGGATGCCGCCCGCGGTCGGTGTGATCTTCACATCGGCGTCCCCGTTGGCACCCGGTTTCACGGAGCCGGGCAGACCACCGTCATCGTCAAACCGCCACTCCAGCCGCTCGGCACCGGCGGGCCCGTCGATGTGGAACACACCCGGCACGCCGACGTTGAACTTCAGGTCGTGGAAGAAGATCCCGGGATAGTCGGTCGAGGTGACCGTGGGCCGGGTGTCGAGTACCCAGAACTTGAAGGTCGCCGTCTCCGACTGGTTCCCATCAGCGTCGATGGAGTGCACGGTGAGCTCGTGGACACCGGAGAAGAACGGCGTCCACTCGATGGTGAGCGGGCCACCAGGAGTCTGCGGGGAGCGCGTGAACCACGGCTGGCTGTCGCCGAGTTCGGGACCGGTGAAGTGGTACACGTACTGCACCGCGTCGCCGGCCGCGCTCTCCATCGTGAAGTCGCCGCCCAGGGCGATGCCGCCGTGCGGCGTCAACGCGTCCGGGTACCGAGCCGAGCTGACCGCCGGTGCACCCACCGCGGTTGCCATCGCCCCGGCCTGAAGAACAGCCGCGGACGCCGGTGCGGCGCCGAGCCCCACCACCGCACCCGAAGCAAGCAGAGAAGTAGTTGCGAACGCTATGAAGCGTCGAGACAAGTGGATCCTCCCCAAGGATCCGGCGGCAAGATCGACCGCACGGTGCCAGAGATCATAGACCGGAACCGTTCCGTAAATCAGTCCTCTTACTGGTGAGCCCCTTGATGGTCAGCGACCGTTCCACCAGAGTGAGACGGTTGGATACAAGGAGGGCGATGTCATGCAGACCTTCACGAACGAAGCGGAGCAATCGGCCTACACCCTGGCGGAGGCATTGAGCGACAAGGCGATGTCCTGCATGAAGCATGCCGAGGATGCCGGCGAGGCATTCCGCTCCGGCAGGATCGCGATACGCCGGCAGTTCAAGGCGCGCGGCCTGTCCGAAGCCGAGGCGGACATACGCTGGTCAGGCAGCTCGCAGGCGGCGCGCGCGATCGCCGACAACGGCTTCTTCATGTCACAGGCCTCGATGTACAACAACGCGGCGGCGGCTCAATACGCCAAAGCGCTGTATCTCAAGAGTCGCTGACCTCAGCACTGCCGAGGTGGGCTTCCTGCCCGGCTCGGTAACCACGGATCCGCCCACTGCCCTGCAACCGGCGCGGCGGCAGTTTCGCCAGCCTGGGGTACGTCTCGTCGCGCTTGAGCTCGACCAGATCAGTGCGATCGACCAGGACGAGTTCGGCGCCGGGCGTCTCGGCGGCGGCGTTCTTCTCGGCCGACCACAGCCGCGCGCTGACCGCCTGGCTGTACCCGACCAGCCAGGACCGCCGGTAAGCCGCCGCGCTCTCGCCGAACGGCACCGGACTCGCCGACAGCCCATGAGCCGCCTGAACGAGCAGCGAGGTGAAGAGCAGCTCGACGCGTTCCAGATCGGCCGCGTGCCCGAACAGGTGGCTGCGTGCCAGCCCACGCCGCTCCAGGTGGACGACCCGGCAGCGCAGCGGTGACGCGACGGCCGCGAGCAGGCCGGCTTTGTCGCGCGCATAGGGCGGGTCGATCGTGACGACGCGATCCCCGATCGGGTCCGCCGCCGGATTGCCGACCGCAAGCATCGCCTGGTCGACGCCGTACTTCGCGATCAGCTCGGCGGCTTTCTCAGTGAACGCCTCGGCTTCGCCGGGCGTACAGGCAGGGTCCTCGGCCATGGCGAGCAACTTGCGCACGCGGGCCAGCAGGCCAGCATTCATGGGTACGCGTAAAGCCCTCACGCCGCCCGGCGACGGAGCGTGGCAACCGTGGAACCGGCGAGCGCGAGCAGGCAGTCCGGCAGCTGGCCGTCGGCGATCGCGGCGCCGAACAGAGCCTCGCTGGTGGGAAAGTCGCCGTTCACATACGCGCTGACGAAACGAGCCACCCAGCGCTTGTCGTACTGAGCCTCGTCGATGCCTGGGAACTCGAGTGTCCAGGCCCCGCCGCCGCCGGGCATCTGCCCGACCATGGTCGCTGCCAGGCACCACGCCACGTCCCACGCGCCGACCACACCATCGCGGTCGACGACCGCGTCGAAGGTGTCGGCCACAGCAGCACTGTCGCCGCTGATCGCACTCTCAAGGATCTGCGCGGCGTCGTCGAACGCATGCTGTGGTACTTCGGTCACGGAAGAAAAGGTACGTCCAACGGTCAAGGAACGCTCGTCGACGAGGTATTTCCTGCACCACAGTGCGAAGCAAACGCTCTCAGGCGCCGCGGAGCAGACAGGTGATCCGCGCGGTGCAGACCCGCTCACCCGACTCGTCGGTGAGAACGACCTCGTACGTAGCCACCGCACGGCCCCGGTGCACCGGCAGCGCCACGCCGGTGACCAGACCGGACCGGGCCGCCTTGTGGTGGGTGGCGTTGATGTCGACACCCACCGCGAACGGCCGGTCCACGGTCTGCCCGTGCATCACCGCGCCGACCGAACCGAGCGTCTCGGCGAGCACGCAGGAGGCACCGCCGTGCAACAGCCCGTACGGCTGGGTGTTGCCCTCGACCGGCATCGTCCCGACGACCCGCTCGGCACTGGCCTCGGTGATCTCGATGCCCATCCGCTCGGCCAGCGCACCACCGCCGCTGCTGGTGAACAGGTGCTGCTTGCCGTCCTCAGCGATATCCACGTCGGCAGACGTTACCGCCGCACCTTGTGCGAACCAGCGACAGTCGTCACAGGGACGTGAGTGATCCGAAGTTGCTCAGGGTACGTGTGGGGCACGACGAGAGGAGCACCATGAGTGAGCCGCAAGAGATCATCGAGACGCGGGGCGAGTTCCGTGTCGACCTGATCAAGCAGGACGCGAACGGCGACGGCCAGACCGACGTCTGGGTCTCGGACACCGATGGGGACGGCAAGCCCGACCTCTACCAGTTCGACACCGATGGGGACGGCCTGGTCGACATCACGATGGTGGACCTCGACGAGGACGGCAATCCGGACAAGATCGTGGACGGGGACGGCGGGCTGCCTCCGGTGGCCTGAGGGCTCAGCCGCCACCGAGCGCGGAGAGGGCCACCCAGACCACGGCTATCGCGACGGCTGTCGTGCCGACTGCCGAGACCGTGTGCCAGACGGAGGGTGTGCCCTCGACCGCCTCGGGATGGCCCAGCTCTTCGAGGCGGGCCCGGTGTTCGCGCACCTGTGTCGCGGAGGTTGCCATGCCGTCCGACCGGCTCAGATCGACAGCGAGACGGGCCTGGGCGCGCTGCAATCGGCGTACCGTCGCTCTGGCTCGGCGACCGGCTTGTGCGGCAGCATGCCGCCGCGCCGCCGCGCGCCGTGACCCGGATCCGAGCACTTTCAACTCGTTCTCGGTGATCAGGGTGGGGTCACGCAGCGTGGCGAGTTTCGCGACGTAGTAGGCCGCTTCGCGGTCGTGGGCGCGGCGGACCAGATAGAGGATGAGCAGCAGCGGCGGCAGGCCCTTGAAGACCAGCACCGCGAGCAGCGCGATCGCGCCGTTACCCAGGCCGTCGCGGAAGAGCGGCGAGTTCCACAGCACGTGCGAGGCCCAGGCGCCGAAGAGGGCGAGCCCGGCCATCCCGATCCGATGCCGGCGGGTGCGGTCCGGGTTGACCACGAGGTATCCGATGCCGGCGCCGGCGAGCGCGCCGAAGAGCGTGTGGCTCCACACCCCGGCCAGGAAGCCGCGAACCAGGAACGTGGTGATCACCGGCTGGATCTGATCACCCTGCCCGGCCAGCGCGACCGCTCCGATCGCGAAGACCACGTCCTCGACGATCTGGAACCCGAGCCCGACAAGGGCGCCGTAGACCACGCCGTCGAGAACGCTGTTCACCTGGGCGCGGGCGATCAGCACGATGGCGATCACGCCGAGCGTCTTGGCGATCTCCTCGACGGTCGGACCGGCAAGCGCGGCACCCCAGTCGGCCGCGAAACCCGGTGAACCCAGTTTCGCGATCAGATTGTCCAGTGCGGTGCTCGCCGGGATCGAGACCGTGGTGGCGACCAGGCCACCCCAGGCGAACGCCACCACGCGCAGGCTCGGCGGTTCCCGCTCCAGGAAATCCAGCTCCGAGACGAAGAGCCAGAAGGGTACGGCGAGCAGCGCGAACAGTCCGATCGCGGTGAGCGTGGCGAGCGGGTACGCCTCGAAGAAGCGCCCGGCGATCTGTGCGATCCGGACCGCGCCGGCAACCAGCAACGCGACAACGACCCAGAAAGCGGGGTTCCGGACGAGTACCGCCGCCCGGACGCCACCGGGGCGGACCGGCTCGCCCATCAGCGCTCGTACCGCAGCGTGCGGGTGCTCGCGTCGATCGCCGGCAGCGTGCGGTCCAGGTCGAGGTCACCGCCGCTGACGGTGACCTCGATGGTGAGGCCGTGCGCCACGAAGACGGCGTATCGGCCGCCTCGGTTGCCTGCGGTGTACCCGCCCTGCAGACCGGCGAGCCCACCGGCCGTGGAGACCGCGAGCTGTGTGCCGGTGACCTGGTAACCACTGGTGCCGGTGATGCGCTGGCGAAGGCGGACCGCCGCTGCGGTCAGGTCTCCGTCGAACGGTTGCACCGCGACGGCGTACCGCACCGGGCCGATCCGGAACAGCGCCGTGCCCCGGTCGTCGCCGGGCCGGGTGCCGGTGACGTCGAGCGTGGCGCCCGGCGGCGGCACGAGTGTGACGCCGGCACCGACCTCGTACGCCGCCCCGTCCGGGATGGCCCGCTGGGCAGGAACGGCCTCGTCCACCAGCGGCAGGCCGAACGCGAGGCCGGCCAGAACGAGAACGAGAACGAGCGCGAGGGGCAGTCCGAGGGTGCTGGGAAGGTCGGTGTGCTGACTGCGCGTAACCCTCCCCATCCGTCAAAGCTAACGGCGCTCACCGGCAGTTGTCCGGAGAACCTCTGGCCGCCCACAGTGGATGGACAATCAACCTGGCAGATTACGGATTTGTCCGTTTTATCGAAAGGTGCGGTGACGGTACGAAAGCGGTCAGCCATACTCCGTTGTCACTGCGGTGGAAGACGTGGCCCTCCTCGGCCATCACCCCCGCCGCAACGCTGAAGATCACCACATCCGGCGAGCGGCGGCGGCCCACGACCAGCGCGGTCGGCACGTCCGCCGAGAGGTGCACGTGGTGCCGGCTGCCCGGTCGCAGCCCCTGCTTCCAGATGGCGTCGAGGTTCACCCGGGGTGTGCCGTGGAAGAGTTCCGCGGGCGGTGCCGCCGGCGGCAGCTCCAGATCGATGCCGACCCGCCGGGAGTGACCCTGGCTGGCCCGGATCCGGTCCACGCCGTCCGGGCCGGCGGTGATGGCGAACCGCTTCTTGTCGTTGCCGGCCACCACCAGGTCCAGGTCCTCGCGGCTGATGCCGAGGGCGGCCAGGAAAACCGGGACGGGCACCCAGCCGTTCGCGTCGAGGGTGAGGCCGGCGGTCTCCGGCCGGTGTCGCAGCACCAGCGACATCCGCCGGCTGAGGCGGACCTGGTCGCGGGTGAGTTCGGTCATGCGTGGTCGTCTTTCGATTCCATGACGGCAAGGTAATACGGCCGATCCAGATCGTCGATCGATTTGAGCCGCCACCCGGTCCCGTCGAGCAGCACCTCCAGCTCCGCCGCGGAGCAGTTCAGATAGTCGAACCACTCGGTGGCGACCTCCCGATACCGCAACCGCAGGCGCAGCTGCCCACCGAGACGGCCACGCTGCCGGTTCCGCTCGTGGTACGCCACGTGCACCGGATCGCGGGTCCCGTACGGGTCACTGCCCTGCGCCACGATCCGGGCGCCGGGCGAGGCCAGCCGGGTCAGGGCGGCCAGGAAGACCGGTGCCCGCTCGGCGCTCTCCAGCAGTCCGAGGTTGTTGCCGAGCAGCACGAACGTGTCGTACCGGACGGCGGCCCGGGCGAACTCGTCCACGGTGGTGAGAACGGTGTCGAGCACACCCCGTTTGCGGGCCACCTCGATCGCGCCGGCCGAGGTGTCCAAGCCGGTCACGGCGATGCCACGACGCTGGAGCTCCAGAGCGACGCGGCCGGCGCCGGCGCCGATGTCGAGCACCTGGCCACGGCAGAGTTTGAGGGCCCGGCGGTCGTAGGCCTGCCAGTCGCCCGGCTCGTCGAGGTAGTGGTCGGCCGGCGCCCCGTTGATCAGGCCGTCGTCTCGCTCGATCACTTCGATGACCGGTCGCGGGTATTTGCCGCCGGCCAGTGGCCTCGGGCCGATCCCTGTTCGCACCGCGTACGCGTCCCGGATCATTTCACCGAAGGCGTCGCCGATAGTCGGCTGCTCCATGGTCATCTACTCTTGAGGAATGACCGGATTGGAGCAACTCGGGTCGGAGAAGTACGTCCTGCTCACGACGTTCCGCAAGGATGGTCGAGCAGTGGCTACACCCTTATGGGTGGTGCCCGACGGCGCAGGCCTCGGGTTCTGGACTGTCGCCGGGAGCGGCAAGATCAAGCGGATCCGCAACAGCGGCCGCGTCACCGTGACCGCATGCGACATGCGCGGTAACCCGAGCGGCGAGCCGATCGAGGCGAGCGCCCGGATCGGCGACACCGCCGATTTCCAGCGGGTGGCCGGGACGCTCAAGAAGAAGTACGGCCTGATGGGCCGGCTGACCGTGCTCGGCAGCCGGATCCGGCGGGGCGCCGACGGAACGGTTGTCGTGCTGGTCAGCTGAGGCTTCAGGTGACGCTTCAGATGGCGGTCGAAAAAAGATCAAGCGGCCGCGCGACTTCTGGATCACCGTCTCGTTGATCAGATCGGCGAGACAGAACTGAGAACTTCATAGTTACGAAGAAGGGGCGATCGCCTTCCCCAGCGCTCGCCCCTTGCAACGATGATCGGTCGGTGCGGTGTCAGTCGCCCTGACGCTGCGTCGGAATCTGCCCCTGGAGCAGGGCGCGAACTTCCGACTCCCGGTAGCGACGGTGGCCGCCCAACGTGCGAATTGCGCTGAGCTTGCCAGCTTTCGCCCACCGAGTAACGGTCTTCGGGTCGACGCGGAACATCGACGCCACCTCGGCCGGCGTTAGTAGCGGCTCAGGATCGTGCGTACGCGATGCCATCGGTCACTCCTCCACAGGTGCCTAAAAAACATCGGCCGGGGTCCCGCCGGCCGGTGCGTCTCTCATGGTCCGGCTAGTCCCCGATGTCCGACATGGGCCGAACGGACGAACGTCCCCAGATAGATGGATGAAGCATGCCCGATTTTTGCGTGTTTTATACGCCAGATAGTGTCGCGTTTAGTCCGATTATCACGGTTCGGTAGGCCCCGATTACGAAGAGTGTTCGCTTCGGGAGCGCTTCCAACCGTTGACATACGTACGGCTCTGTCCCATTTCCGCAGGTCAGTTGCATCGCTCAAGAAGTTGGACAGAACGCCAACGCGCCACCAACTTCTCGTAAGCCTCACTAGCTGACTCAGCGTCACCGCGAGAAAGTGCGGAAAGTCCGGCTGCCACCAGTCCGGGTGAATCGTCCTCGGTGAGCTTGTCCTCCGGAAGGAGGTTGACGAGGCCGCCGTAATCCAGCTCCACCACGGAACGTGGGTGGAACTCCTCCAGCCAGCGGGTACCCTCCTCGACCGCCTCGGTGATCGGGGCGTCGCCCAGCGACTTGCGCAGCACCGAGACCGCCCGGTGCGCCCGGCGGCGGGCCTTCGAGATCTCTGTTCGGTACCGCAGCGTCCGCCTGCGTGCCTTGAGCGCGATCTCCCGCTCCTCCAGGTCCACGAACGCGAACCAGCGCAGCGGCACGCCCCACGTGGAGACCTGCTCGTGCACTCGGGGCACACCCTGTTCCAGCACCTTGGCGCCGCTGCGCCAGTCCTCCACCACGGCTCGGGCCTGCCCGGCCAGGATCGGCGGCACGAAAGCGTCGGCCAGCACGGCGGGAACGCCGTCCCGGGCGCTCAGCGCCGCCTCGGCAACCCGCAACCGCAGGTTCCAGGGGCAGACCAGGATGGAGTTCTCCCACTCCAGCACGTACGCCTCGTCGGGCAGGTCGGGCAACCGGGTCCATCCGGCGCCGAGCGCCTCCAGGACGGCGGTGCGCTGACGGACCGGGCCTTCGACCGGCCCGAGATCTCGGCCCTCCTTGGCGTAACGGCGCCAAAAAGACTGCCGTTCGCGATCAAAGGCGGTCAGTGGCTCGTATACCCGTAGGTACGACGCGAACAGTGACGGCACGGCGCGATCCTTTCACGAATCCAGCCGGGTGGAACTTCCCGCGCGGACGTAATCGACGTGCCATCCGCACTACTAGGCTCGGGACTGCCGGCACACCCCCGCCGGCGCGTGGCCCCACGAAGGCCGATCAATAGATCAGGAGAACAACGATGGACGTGTTCGACACCGACGGGCACGAACAGGTCGTCTTCTGCCAGGACCGGGCGACCGGTCTGAAGGCGATCATCGGTATCTACTCGACGGCGCTCGGCCCGGCGCTCGGCGGTACGCGTTTCTACCCGTACGAGAACGAGGCGGCCGCTCTCGCCGACGTTCTGAAGCTGTCCCGCGGCATGGCGTACAAGAACGCGATGGCCGGCCTCGACCTGGGCGGCGGCAAAGCGGTGATCTGGGGCGACCCGTCCCGCGCGAAGTCCGAGGGCCTGCTGCGCGCCTACGGCCGCTTCGTCGAGTCACTGCGCGGCCGCTACTACACGGCCTGTGACGTCGGCACGTACGTGCAGGACATGGACGTGGTCGCCCGGGAAACCAAGTTCGTGACCGGCCGCAGCGTGGAACACGGCGGCGCCGGCGATTCCTCGGTGCTGACCGCCTGGGGCGTCTTCCAGGGCATGCGCGCCGCCGCCGAGCACACCTGGGGCACTCCGTCGCTGCGCGGCCGCACCGTGGGCGTCGCGGGCCTCGGCAAGGTCGGCAAGTTCCTCACCGGGCATCTGGTGGAGGACGGCGCGTCCGTGATCGCCACCGACCCGAACGAAGCCGCCCTGGCATGGGCCCGGACCACCCACCCCTCGGTCCAGCTGGTGCCGGACACGGCAGCGCTGATCACCTCCGACATCGACGTCTACGCGCCCTGCGCCCTCGGCGGCGCCCTGGACGACGACACGGTGCCCGTCCTGCGGGCCAAGGTGGTCACCGGGGCGGCGAACAACCAGCTGGCACACCCCGGCATCGGCAAGCTGCTGGAGGAGCACGGGATCCTTTACACGCCGGATTACGTGGTGAACGCCGGCGGCGTGATCCAGGTGGCCGACGAGATCGAGGGCTTCAACTTCGAGCGGGCGAAACTCCGGGCGACCGGGATCTTCGAGACCACCCGCCGGATCCTTCAACTCGCCGGCGACGAGGGTGTTCCGCCCGCCGTCGCCGCCGACCGACTCGCCGAACGACGCATGGCCGAGGTCGGGCGTCTGCGCTCGATCTACCTCAACTAGGACGCTCGGACACCTGCCGCGCGCCCGTGGAGAGGCCAAACCGCGACGCGCGGCAGTGTCACACGCAACCCGAGGTGCCGAACGCGCCGTCGTCCATGTACCGTAAGACCCACGAGAGATGCCTGACGTCATCGGGGCCCGCCTTCGGGCTGCCCCGAATTCTGTGCGAGGGGGTCGAGCCATGGGGCGCGGCCGTGCTAAGGCCAAGCAGACGAAGGTGGCGCGGGAGTTGAAGTACCACTCCCCGAACACCGACCTCACCGCCTTGCAGCGCGAACTGGCGAGTGCCGGTAAGTCGAATCATCATTTCGACGACGACAACGACGAGCTCGTCGATGATGATGAGGACGACGATGATGACGCGGATGACGACCGGGATACCTGGTCGCCGACAAGGCGCTGACCCGCAGTAGCACAGAGCACGCGGCATAGCCGCGTGCTCCGGTGAGTCGTGGTCGAACATTTCTACGGTTGAACCGAAGCCCACGCGGGCGAACCTCGCGTGGGCTTCGACCGGGCAGGCCTCAGCGTGGCCGGTTGTTCCAGTTGTAAAACGTAGGAATGTTCTCGAAGTGGTTCCAGGCGCACACAGCCGAGCCGCTATCTGACGCTGTCTGCTCGGCCCTTTGCTGCCGGGCCATGTCCGCCTCCGCGATGAGAGCGGTCAGGCCGGCCCGGGTCTCGTGCAACCGTGCCGTCACCGGATCCTCCACACCGTCAGACAGCCGTGGCCTCATGATCTCGGGCATGGTCCAGCACTCCCTCCAGTAGGCGAATCTTGCTGTTCCGGCAGTGGTCCGTCTCCGTGACGTCGAACCTGCCGTGCTCGAAATAGCGGTTGGCCGCATGCGCGCCACCGCAGAAACCGAAATAGGGGCAGCTGGTCCGGCACGCCTCGATGCCGCGCAGGAACTCGCCTATCCACGGTGTGGCCGCCGCCCCGGCCAGGATCTCGGCCAACGGCGTCCGCAGCACGTTACCGCTGGAGAAGTCGCCGTACCTCGGATCGGAGAAGCCGGCCAGCTCGGGCGAGAGCAGCACGACCGTGCCGTCGTGCGCCACCGTCGGTATCGGGTCCAGCTGCCGGGGCAGCAACTCGTCCGCAGTGCCGTCGAGGACCGCTCCGGCGTACCTCAGCGACCACTCCACCTCGCGCAGATGGATTCGTGGCGCTTGCCGCCAGGCGCCGACCAGCTCCGCCCAGAAGGCACTCACCGCCGCCGGGTCACGCCGGTTGAGCCGGGTGTTGACGCCCTCCAGCTCCTCCACGTTGATCCCGAGCACCTCACAGCCCAGGTCGAGGAAGTACTCGTACAGCTCGGTCGCCATGCCGGGCTGCGGGTCGCTGACCACGCAGAGCGCCGAGAACGGGATGTCGTGCCGGCGCAGCGCGTCGATCCCCTTGAGGATCATGTCGTAAGCCGGGCGCTCCCGGCGGTCCACCCGGTCACCGTTGCGTTCCCGCGGGCCGTCCACGCTCACGCTCACCCGCACGTCGTGCTTCTTGAAGAACTCGCACCAGGCGTCGTCGATGAGCGTCGCGTTCGTCTGCACGTGATGCTCCACCGACGCGCCGAACGGCGCGAAGAGCGCGGCCATGTGCTCCAAACCCGCCGCCAGCGGCTCACCGCCGTGCCACACGACCGAGAACCTCTGGGTACGCGCGAAGCTCGCCACTGATTCCGCGACCTTCTCGGCAACCGCGACCGGCATCTTCAAGTTGTCCCGCCGGAACGGCAGGTAGCAGTAGCCGCATGCGAGGTTGCAGAGAGTAGTGGGCTGCATGACGACGTAGCTGGGCACCGCGGAGATGCCCCGCATCCCGCTCCACGCATCGGTCATGTCACGCACTCCCGTCCGGCACTCGCGACTCTAGGCCCTGCGATCCACCACCCATACGAAAGATCCGCATGTGCCGGACATCGACACACGCGGATCATTTCACGTTTTGTCCCGTTGGGTCAGCCGCGGGTGTAGGAGCCCATCATCTGAACCTCGCCGGAGCCCTCGATGACCTCGCCGACCTGCCAGGCCTCGACACCACGGCCGGTCAGGTACGCCATGGCACGGTCCGCGTCGTCCGACGAGACGACCGCGAACATGCCGACGCCCATGTTGAACGTGGCTTCCATCTCCGAGTCCTCGATCCGGCCTTTCGCCTGGATCAGGTCGAAGATCGGCTGCGGACGCCAGGTGGAGCGGTCCACCACGGCGTCCATGGTGCCGGGGAGAACGCGGTTCAGGTTGCCCGGGATGCCGCCGCCGGTGACGTGCGAGAACGCCCGGACCTCGGTCTCCTCGATCAGGCCAAGGCAGTCCTTGGCGTAGATCTTGGTGGGGGTGAGCAGCTCCTCGCCCAGGGTGCGCTGGGTGCCGAAGTCGTCGACCACGGTGTCCAGGCGCATCCGGCCGGCGCCGAGCAGCACGTGCCGGACCAGGGAGTAACCGTTGGAGTGCAGACCGGAGGAGCGCATCGCGATGATCGCGTCGCCGAGCTCGACCCGCTCCTTGCCGAGGATCTCGCTCTCCTCGACCACGCCGACACCGGTCGCCGAGACGTCGTACTCGTCCGGGCGCAGCACGCCGGGGTGCTCGGCGGTCTCGCCACCGAGCAGGGCGCAGCCCGCGTAACGGCAGCCGTCCGCGATGCCCGCGCCGATCTCCGCGACCTTGTCCGGGACGACCTCGCCACAGGCGATGTAGTCGAGCAGGAACAGCGGCTCGGCGCCACAGGCCACCAGGTCGTCGACCACCATGGCGACGAGGTCGATGCCGATCGTGTCGTGGATGTCGAGCTGCTGCGCGATGACCAGCTTGGTGCCGACGCCGTCGGTCGAGGAGGCCAGGACCGGGCTCTTGTACTTCGCGGCGTTCAGCTTGAACAGGCCGGAGAAGCCGCCGAGGTCACCCATCACCTCGGGCCGGGTGGTCTTCTTAACCTTCGACTTGAGCAGCTCGACCGCACGGTCACCCGCGTGGATCGAGACACCCGCGTCCGCGTACGTCGCCGAGCGCTTGCGCGGTCCGCGGCCGCCACCGGCCGTCCACAGCTGGCGGTCCGCGCCTTCGGCGCCGTTCGATCCGGCACTGCTGCGCTCGGACACGTGCGTCACGGTTCTCCCCTTTAGCGGTTCTTTAAAAAGTTGAAAGTCACGGATGATGCAACGCGCCGGCGCCGCCAGGGCTCGTCAGCAGCGCGACCGGACCGGACGGGTCCTCGTCGCCGTACTCACGGGCCTCGTAGTCGGACTCGAGCTCGGCGACCGCAGCGTCGGTGGCCTCCGAGGACGCGCCCGGCATGGAGGCGCGCCTGCTGACGCCCTCCAGCACGTGCTTGCCGATGAGATCTCCGGCCGGGAGCTCGATCGGGTACTGCCCATCGAAACAGGCCATGCAGAGCCTTGTCTTCGGCTGCTCGGTCGCTTGGACAAGTCCGTCCAGCGAGACGTAGCCGAGGCTGTCCGCACCGATCGAGCGGCGGATGCCGTCGATCTCCAGCCCATTCGCGATCAACTCGGCGCGGGTGGCGAAGTCGATGCCGTAGAAACACGGCCATTTCACCGGCGGCGACGAGATGCGAACGTGGATCTCGAGCGCTCCGGCCTCACGCAGCATCCGGATCTGGGCCCGCTGCGTGTTGCCACGAACGATCGAGTCGTCGATCACCACGATCCGCTTGCCGCGCACGACCTCGCGCAGCGGGTTCAGCTTGAGCCGGATGCCCAGCTGACGGATCGTCTGCGACGGCTGGATGAAGGTCCGGCCGACGTACGCGTTCTTCATGAAACCGGCGCTGTACGGGATGCCGGAGGCCTCCGCGTAACCGATCGCGGCCGGGATGCCCGACTCCGGGACGCCGATCACCAGGTCTGCCTCGACCGGGTGCTCCTTGGCCAGCTTGCGGCCGACCTCGACCCGGGCCGAGTAGATGTTGCGGCCGGCGATTGTGGTGTCCGGACGTGCCAGATAAACATATTCGAAAAGGCAGCCCTTGGGCTCCGGCGCGGCGAACCGGGTGGAACGCAGGCCGTGCTCGTCGATCGCGATGATCTCGCCGGGCTCGACCTCGCGGACGAAGCTGGCACCGGTGATGTCCAGAGCAGCGGTCTCACTGGCGACCACCCAGCCACGCTCCATCCGGCCCAGCACCAGCGGCCGGACACCCTGAGCGTCGCGAGCGGCGTACAGCGTGTGCTCGTCCATGAAGACGAAGCTGAAGGCGCCGCGCAGAGTCGGCAGCAGCTCCATGGCCGCGGCCTCGACCGAGAGGTCGGGACGGCCGGCGAGCAGCGTGGTGACGAGCGCGGTGTCGGAGGTGGAGTCACCCACCTCGAGACCGCGGTCAGCGACCTCCTTGGCAAGCTCGGCCGTGTTGACCAGGTTGCCGTTGTGGGCCAGCGCGATAGTCGTCCCGGCCGGGGTGGCCCGAATCGTGGGCTGCGCGTTCTCCCAGTTGGAGCCACCCGTCGTCGAGTACCGCGCGTGACCGATCGCGAGATGGCCGCGCAGACTTGCCAGGGTGGGCTCGTCGAAGACCTGGGAGACCAGGCCGATGTCCTTGTAGACCACGACGCCGGACCCATCGCTCACCGCGATGCCGGCTGCTTCCTGGCCTCGGTGCTGCAAGGCGTAGAGCCCGAAGTACGTGAGTTTGGCGACCTCTTCATCGGGGGCCCAGACGCCGAAGACGCCGCAGGCATCCTGCGGGCCGCGCTCCTGGGGGTCGAGATCGTCGGTCAGTAGGCCGTCGCCTCGGGGCACCTGCTCGCTCCCTCGTTCGGATCTGCTTGAAACGCTCGAAGCGCTGATCTGCTCGAACTAGCTGGTCCGCTCCGATCGCCCAGTGTACGCGAGGCCACGGGCAGCGGCCCGTCGCTCATGTTCCGGTCAGCGGCAGGTACTCGGAGAGATCAGTACGGACACCGCTCGCCCGGAGGCGGCCGTCACGCGTGGCTTCCGCCCACTCCAGGCGTCCAGTAGCCAGGAGCAGCCATGTCATCGGATCCGTTTCGACCACATTGGGCGGTGTGCCGCGTGTGTGCCGCGGACCAGGGACGCACTGAATCGCACCGAAAGGTGGAATCCGCACCTCCACCGAACGGCCAGGGGCACGTTGTGACAACTCGGTCAGCAGTGCTCGGACGGCATCCCGCAGCACCGGACGCTCGGGTTCCTCACCCCGGTCCAGTGCGTCGAGGGCTTGCCCGACGGACTCGGATTTACTGTGCGCAGGGGACACGTCGGGACGATACGACTCGGTTTGTAGACAACGGCACACCGCCCTGGGTCGCGAAAGTGACGTGCGACAAGGCATAGTGGCCGACGGTGTTCAAGTCGCGGGATCTACCGGTCACCGAAACCGGGGACCGCGCGACCCGGAAGGTGGTGGATGTGACAACGCACCTACGTGCCAGGACGACCCAGGCCGGTGCGTTCCTGGCGCTGGTCGCCGGCCTCGTGGCCGGTGTGCAGACCCCTGCACTGGCAGAGCCACCAGGCGTGCAGATCACAAACCTCTCGTCGACCGAGGTGTCCACGGGAAGTACTGTAACCATGCAGTACACCATCAGTAACCCCGGGTCCGGTGGTGGCGAGGAAGAAGGCGGCGGCCAGCAGCAGGCCGGCAGCGCCAACATCAAGGTCAGCGGCATGGACTGCAGCGGTGACTGCAGCTCGGTCCGGCAGATCGAGAGTTCCTCAAGCTTCACCGCGACACTGACCGCACCGAGCGTCGCCGCGGGCGAGACCAAGGACATCACCGTCACGGTCACCGCGACGATCAACGGCGAGACCGGCGAGGCGAGCCAGACGGTCACCGTCAAGGGCGCCGACAAGCCGACGAACGTCACCCGGGTCTCCGGCAAGATCAAGGACGGCGACGGCGCCAAGGTCGCCGGCGTTTCGGTGGCCATGCAGGACGGTGCCGGCAACGCGTACGAGACCACGACGAACAGCGACGGCAGTTACTCGTTCATCGCTTCGGACTCCAAGCCGATCGAGGCCGGCAACATCACGGTCGGCGCGCTGAAAGAGGGCTACACGGGGACCACGGTCACCGTGCAGGGCACCTCCGGCAAGTCGGTGAACGTGCCGATCACGCTGAAGAAGCTCGCAGCGGCGAGCCCCTCGGCGACTCCGTCAGCCAGCGTCTCCGCGAGCGCCGTTCCGACCGAAGAGGTCGTCGAGCCGGATGACGAAGAAACCGCCGAGGAGTCCGCTCCCGCGGTGGCACAGAACCCGGTCTCCGGCGACGCCGAGGGCGGCACCAACTGGCTCCTGATCATCATGGGCGTTCTGCTCGTGGCCGCCGGCATCGGCGCCATCGTGCTGGTGCTCATGCGGCGTAAGAACGCCGCCGGCGACGGCCTCGACGGCGTTCCTGCCGGTCCCGGCGGTCCCGGCGGCCCCGCGCCTGCCATGGGTGGCTTCGACGCGACCCGGGTGGCCGCTCCGGTCGGCGCGGGCCGTGGTGGCGACGCCACGATGGTCGCGCCCATGGGTGGCGGCATCGGCGACGCCCCGACGATGATCCACCGCCCGGTGGTCGAGGACGAGTTCCCCGACCCGTACGGCGCTCCCGTCCCGCCGCAGGGCGGTTACGTCGGCACCAACAGCCAGTGGGGCGCTGCCGAGCAGGCCGGAAACGGCTACGGCGGCCAGCCGCAGTACGGCGCTCAGCCGCAGTACGGGCAGCAGGCCGGCGGGTACGGCCAGCAGGGCCAGGCGGCTCCGCAGCAGCGTTACGACGAGCACACCAACCTGTACCAGCCCGAGCAGCCGCAGCAGCCGCAGCGCTACGACGAGCACACCAGCCTCTACCAGCCCGAGCAGGGCGGCGGTTACGACGGTGGTTACGGCGCACAGGGCGGCGGTTACGACCAGGCCAGCGGCTACGGCGCACAGCCCGGTTACGACCAGCAGCAGCCTCAGGGCGGCTACGGCGCACCCGACGGTTACGACCAGGCCGGCGGTTACGGCACGCAGGCTGGTTACGACCAGGGCGCCTACGGAGCGCAGCCGCAGGGCGGCGCCTACCCCGGGTACGACCAGGGCGGTTACGGCAACCAGCAGCAGCCTCAGGGCGGTTACGGCGCCCCGCAGCAGCAGCCCGGTTACGAGCAGCCCCAGGAGGGCTACGGCGAGCCGGACGCATACGGCAACTACCCGCCGCAGCAGCGTCCGCCACAGAACTGGAACAACGGCTGACCCGCAGAACTGAAAGAGGCCCTGTGCGATCTGATCGCACAGGGCCTCTTGCGTTGTGAAAGGGGGCGGGATCACCCGCCCCCTTTCACCAAATGATCAGTTGCGCTCGGTCAGCTCCAGCGTGACCGAACGACCCTCGCCCTCGGCCGAAGCCGTCTCAGCCGGGCCACCGAAGAGGTTCTTCAGCGTCGCCGACCATGCGGTGCGGAGCTCGTCCAGCCCGATGGTGAACTGGTCCTGGACCTGGAGCGTCTGCTCCTCGGCGGTGACGCCGATCGGGGTCACCGGCACGCCGAACTCGGCGGCCAGAGCCAGGAACGCCTTGTCGTGCCCACGCGGCACAGCGACGACGGCCCGGCCGGCCGACTCGCTGAAGAGGTGGACGAACGCCGTCGAGCCGTCCTCCGGCAAGGTCACCTTCGCGCCGACGTCGCGACGCAGGCAGCTCTCCACCAGCGCCTGAGCCAGGCCACCGTCGGAGAGGTCGTGCGCCGCGCTGACCAGACCGGCCTTCGAGGCCCGGCCCATCAGAGCGCCCAGCGCCTGCTCGGCCGCGAGGTCCACCTTCGGCGGCTTGCCACCGAGGTGACCGTGGGTCACCCAGGCCCACTCCGAGCCGGAGAGCTCGTTGCGGGTCTCGCCGAGCAGGAAGAGCAGGTCGCCACCGGCTTTCGCGGGTGCCGGGAAGCCCATCGGGATGCGGCGTGCCACGTCGTCGAAGATGCCCAGCACGCCGACCACCGGGGTGGGGTGGATCGCCGCGGCACCGGTCTGGTTGTAGAAGCTGACGTTGCCACCGGTGACCGGGGTGCCGAGCTGGAGGCAGCCGTCAGCGAGACCACGAACGGCCTCGGCGAACTGCCACATCACGGCCGGGTCCTCCGGCGAGCCGAAGTTCAGGCAGTCGGTCACCGCGATCGGCTCGGCGCCGGTCACAGCCACATTTCGGTACGCCTCAGCAAGCGCAAGCCGCGCGCCCTCGTACGGGTCGAGCCGGGCGTACCGGCCGTTGCCGTCCACCGAGAGGGCCACGCCGAGGCCGGTTTCCTCGTCGATGCGGAGCACGCCGGAGTCCTCCGGCTGCGCCAGCACCGTGTTGCCGAGGACGTATCGGTCGTACTGCTCGGTGACCCAGCTCTTGTCACACAGGTTGGGTGACGCGATCATCCGCAGCACGGTCTCGCGCAGCTCGTCACCTGTCGACGGACGCGGCAGCGTTTCCGCGCGGTCGGCCTGGAGCAGGATCAGGTCAGCCGGCTCGCGCAGCGGGCGGGCGTAGACCGGACCGTCGTCGGCAAGCGAGCCGGGCGGCACGTCGACGACGACGTGGCCGTTCCAGCTGATCACCAGGCGACCCGGGGTGCCGTCGGCGCCGGCCGGGGTGACCTCGCCGATCGCGGTGGCCCAGACGCCCCACTTCTCGGCGACCTTGAGCACCGCGTCCAGGTTTTCCGGCGTGACGATCAGGAGCATCCGCTCCTGCGACTCGCTGGCCAGGATCTCGGTCGGCGACATCGAGGCCTCGCGGAGCGGAACCCGCTCCAGCCAGACCCGCATGCCGGTGCCGGCCGCCGCGGCGGTCTCGGTGAGCGCGCAGGTGAGCCCGGCGCCGCCGAGGTCCTGAATGCCGCTGACCAGGCCGGCGTCGTACAGCTCGAGGCAGCTCTCGATCAGGAGCTTCTCCATGAACGGGTCGCCGACCTGCACCGACGGACGCCGCTGCTCGGCTTCCTCGTCGAAGGTCGCCGAGGCCAGCACGGAGACACCGCCGATGCCGTCCCGCCCGGTACGCGCACCGAGCAGCACCACGATGTTGCCGGTGCCGGTGGCTTCCTTCTTCTGCAGCCGCTCGACCGGCAGGACACCGATGCTGAGCGCGTTGACCAGCGGGTTGCCCTGGTAGGTCGGGTCGAAAACGATCTCGCCACCGATGTTCGGCAGGCCGAGACAGTTGCCGTAACCGCCGATGCCGGCCACCACGCCGGGCAGAACCCGCGCGGTGTCCGGGTGATCGTGGGCGCCGAACCGCAGCGGGTCCATGACCGCGATCGGCCGGGCGCCCATCGCCAGGATGTCCCGGACGATGCCGCCGACACCGGTCGCGGCGCCCTGGTACGGCTCGACGTAGCTGGGGTGGTTGTGCGATTCGACCTTGAAGGTCACCGCGATCTTGTCGGAGATCTGCACCACACCGGCGTTCTCACCGATACCGGCGAGCATCCGGGTGTTGGGCGGCGTCTTCTCCCCGAACTGGCGGAGGTGCACCTTGCTCGACTTGTAGGAGCAGTGCTCGCTCCACATGATCGAGTACATCGCGAGCTCGGAAGCTGTGGGTCGCCGATCGAGGATCTGACGGATCCGGTCGTACTCGTCGTCCTTGAGGCCGAGTTCCGCGTGCGGCTGCAACTCGTCCGGCGAGGCGACCGCCTTGTCGACCGTGTCTGGCCCGTCCGAGAACTCGTTGACCAGCACGTCCGTGGCGGCGAAGCCACTCGGCTTGTTCGTCGGCGCGGCTGCCGCCGGCGGCTGGTTCGGCACGCCTCGCGAGGATCCCGCCTCGCTGGTGGCCGTCTCCGGCTGCGTGGTCATCGCTGTTGTCCCCCTGCGAGCTGACCGTCCGCGGACGACCCCGCCAGGGCCCGCAGGACGGAAGTGAAGAAGCCGAGGCCGTCGAGCGACGGGCCGGTCAGCGCCTCCACGGCGTGTTCCGGGTGCGGCATGATGCCGACTACGTTGCCGGCCTCGTTGGTGATCCCGGCGATGTCGCGCTGCGAGCCGTTCGGGTTGCCGCGGACGTAACGCGCGATCACCCGGCCCTCGGCCTCGAGCGAGTCCAGCGTCCGCTGATCGGCGACGAAACAGCCCTCGCCGTTCTTCACCGGGATGAGGATCTCCTGGCCCGGGGTGAACTGGTTGGTCCAGGCGGTGTTCGTCGCCTCGACCTTCAGCCACTGGTCCCGGTTGCGGAAGTGCAGGTGCTGGTTCCGGGTCAGCGCGCCGGGTAGGAGATGCGCCTCGCAGAGAACCTGGAAACCGTTGCAGATGCCCAGAACGGGCAGACCACCGCGGGCCGCGTCGATGATCGACTCCATGACCGGAGCGAATCGCGCGATCGCGCCACAGCGCAGATAGTCGCCGTACGAGAAGCCGCCGGGAAGGACCACGGCGTCGACTCCGTGCAGGTCCGGGTCGCCGTGCCAGAGTCGCACGGCTTCGGCGCCGGCGATGCGGGCGG
The DNA here is from genome assembly GCF_050955685.1 of Actinoplanes sp. CA-015351. Classification (NCBI taxonomy): domain Bacteria; kingdom Bacillati; phylum Actinomycetota; class Actinomycetes; order Micromonosporales; family Micromonosporaceae; genus Actinoplanes; species Actinoplanes sp. CA-015351. Next base: position 128,078 of record NZ_CP192102.1, on the reverse strand, counting down.
CGCGTGCCGCGTCCCCATCGTCCAGCGAACCCGGGAAGGTGACCACACCGATCCGCATGGTCAGGCGACCTCGGCCGTCGTGCCCTCGACAACGCGGATCTCGAAGTCCTCGATCACCGGGTTGGCAAGCAGCTTGTCGGCGATTTCGCGAGCCCGATCAAGGTCGGGTTCGCCGGCGAAATCGATCTCGATTCGCCGGCCGATTCGGACGGAGGAGACATCGGTGACGCCGAGCCGGGGCAGCGCGTTCGCCACCGCTTGACCCTGCGGGTCCAGGATCTCCGGCTTGAGCATGACGTCGACCACGACGCGAGCCACGGGCACTCCTGACTGATAGGTGTAAGCACGCGAAGCCTACCTGGTGAAGCTGATCCACGACCCACGGGCCGGTGTCGACCAGCCGACGCAAGCGTCATTGAGCAGGGCATCTCCCATTGATCGCGCGACCATCACATCGTGATAGGTGTCGATTGATTGGTACTGCGGCGGCCGTCGATGCCCTAGGTTGCATCCATCGCATTCGATTCACCGTCACGTGTTCTTCCGTCGCCCGATCCCCAGGAAGGAATCTCGACGTGCGCATTCGACTCGCGGCCGCCCTTGCCGGCCTCGCCGCCGCACTGGTCACCCCCGCTGCCGCTCAGGCGGACGACGTCACCCCGTACATCATCGGAGGCGGCACCGTCTCCTCCGCGCCGTGGGCCGCCGCCGTGTTCAGCAACGGCAGCTTCACCTGCTCCGGCACCATCATCTCGGCGAACTACGTGCTCACCGCGCGGCACTGCATCAGCGGCACGATGTCGGTGCGGGTTGGCAGCGTCAACCGGACCAGTGGCGGTGTCACCCGGACCGTCGCCAGCACCTCGACCCGCTACGACCTGGCGCTGATGCGCCTGAGCAGTGCGGTGACCACCACCTACATGCCGCTGTCCAGCGCGTACCCGCCGGTCGGATCGACCAACTCGATCTACGGGTGGGGACAGACCTGTTACTCGGGCTGCGCCGCGTCGACCGCACTGAAGACCGCGACGGTCCAGGTCACTTCGACAAACCAGACCGATGCGTACGGTGGTCGCGCGATCGGCAGCACCCGCATCAACGGCAACGCGTGGCGTGGTGACTCCGGTGGGCCGCAGGTCTACAACGGCGCACAGGTCGGCGTGGCGTCGACTGCCGACGGAACGAGCCGTCAGTACTACGGCAGCGTGGCTTACAACCGCGCGTGGATCACGTCAGTCGCCGGCGTCTGATCCTCGCTACAGGTGTGGCGCCCGGCCGGTGGTCGGGCGCCACAACCGCGTTCGTCTTTCTAGAGGATGGGCGCGGGCGCGTAACCGGCCGCCGACGGGTTCTTCGCGACGATCTCGGCGATCCGGTCCGCGACCGCCTGGACCTGCGACGGAGCCGCCCCGACGAAGGCCGCCCGGTCGGCCACCAGGGTGTCGATCTCGGCACGGGACAGCTGGAGCCGGCCGTCGGTCGCGAGCCGGTCGAAGAGGTCGTTGACCGCTACGCCCTTCTCCCGCATGGCCAGGGCCACCCCGACCGCGTGCTCCTTGATCACTTCATGCGCGACCTCACGGCCGACGCCCTTGCGTACCGAAGCCACCAGAATCTTCGTGGTGGCCAGGAACGGCAGGAAGCGGTCCAGCTCACGGGCGATCACCGCGGGGTACGCCCCGAACTCGTCAAGCACCGTGAGGAACGTCTGGAACAGCCCGTCGGTGGCGAAGAAGGCGTCCGGCAGCGCGACCCGGCGCACCACCGAGCAGGAGACGTCACCCTCGTTCCACTGGTCGCCGGCCAGCTCGCCGACCATCGAGAGGTAACCGCGGACGATCACGGCGAGGCCGTTCACCCGTTCCGACGACCGGGTGTTCATCTTGTGCGGCATTGCCGAGGATCCGACCTGGCCGGGCTTGAAGCCCTCGGTCACCAGCTCCTGACCCACCATCAGGCGGATCGTGGTGGCAAGCGACGACGGCCCGGCGACGATCTGGGCCAGTGCGGAGACCACGTCGAAGTCGAGCGAGCGCGGGTAGACCTGGCCGACACTGGACAGCACCCGGCGGAAGCCGAGATGGTCGGCGACGCGCTGCTCCAGGCCCTCCAGCGCGGAGAAGTCGCCGTCGAGCAGGTCGAGCTGGTCAGCGGCGGTGCCGACCGGCCCCTTGATGCCGCGGAGCGGGTACCGGGCGAGCAGGTCGTCCAGTCGCTCGTACGCGATCAGAAGCTCTTCGGCCGCCGAGGCGAACCGCTTCCCGAGCGTGGTGGCCTGGGCCGCCACGTTGTGCGACCGGCCGGTAAGCACCAGGTCGGAGTGCTCGACCGCGAGTGCGGCAAGGCGGGCGAGCGTCGCGACCACCCGGTCCCGGACCAGTTCGAGTGAGGCCCGGATCTGCAGCTGCTCGACGTTCTCGGTCAGGTCCCGGGAGGTCATCCCCTTGTGGATCTGCTCGAACCCGGCCAGCTCGCTGAACTCCTCGATGCGCGCCTTCACGTCGTGCCGGGTGACACGCTCCCGGGCCGCGATCGACTCCAGGTCGACCCGGTCGAGAACCGCCTCGTACGCCTCGACGGCACCATCGGGCACAGCCACACCGAGGTCGCGCTGGGCCTTCAGGACGGCGAGCCAGAGCCGCCGTTCCATCCGGATCTTCTCTTCCGGGGACCAGAGCGCGACGAGGTCGGCGGAGGCATAGCGAGCGGCAAGCACGTTCGGGATGGTCACGCCGCCGATTCTCCCACGGGAGCCCGCAGCGCCTCCGGCAGGCGCAAACGTGAGGGTACGGACCTCGAACGAACTCGTTCCGGACAGTGGCAGACTGCACGGACATGCGGCATGCTCGCTAAGGTTACTGGCGAGTAGGTTCGACGCAGATCCCGAAAGGTCCACTGATGACTGATTTCAGCCCCGAGTCGCTCTCGTCGATCGGCCCGAAGGAGTTCACTCAGCTCGTCAAGTCCACTCCGGACTCCAAGATCGCCGAAGTAATGACGTCGGACGTGCGCCCGAAGATCCTCGACGAGGTCTTCAACCGGATGCCCACGCTGTTCCGCGCCGACAAGGCCGGCAACACCTCGGCAGTCATCCACTGGATCATCACCGGCGGCGCGGGCGGCTCGAGCGACTCCTACGAGACCGTGATCGAGAACGGCGCCTGCACGGTCACCAACCAGCCGGTGCGCGAGCCCAAGCTGGCCATGACCATGGACGCGCTCACGTTCCTCAAGGTCGTCGCCGGCGACGGCAACCCGATGATGCTGTTCATGACCGGCAAGATCAAGGCCAAGGGCGACCTCTCCCTGGCCGCCAGCATCGCCAAGCTCTTCGACATCCCCAAGAGCTGACGTGACACGCGAGAGGCCGGCACGTTCACCGTGCCGGCCTCTCGCGTATGCGGCTTTCGAATGATCAGATTCTGCCTTCGACCGCTTTCAGGGCGATGTCGGTCCGGTACTGGGCGCCGTCCAGGCGTACCCCATCGATGAGTGCGTAGGCCGCCTGGCGTGCGTCCCGCAGGTCTTTGCCCACGGCCGTCACGCTCAGTACTCGGCCTCCGGCCGAGATGAGCGCTCCATCGGAGCGCCTCGCGGTCCCCGCATGGATCACGCCCGGCGCCTCCGCGCCTTCGATCACATCTCCGGTACGCGGAACGCCCGGGTAGTTGTGGCTGGCCACCACGATCGTGACCGCCGAGCCGTCTTTCCACGCCAGCGGCGGGTGGGCGGCGAGTGTGCCGGTGGCAGCGGCGTTCAGCAGGCCGGCCAGCGGCGAGTCGAGCAGCGCCAGCACGACCTGGGTCTCCGGGTCGCCGAAGCGGGCGTTGAACTCGATCACCTTCGGGCCATCCGGGGTGAGCGCGAGACCGACGTAGAGCAGGCCGGCGAACGGCGTGCCACGGCGGCGCATCTCGGCCAGCGTCGGCTCGACGGTCTCCCGGAGCACCCGCTCGACCAGGTCGGCCGGGGCCCAGTCCAGCGGCGCGTACGCGCCCATGCCGCCGGTGTTCGGCCCCTCGTCGCCGTCGGCGAGCCGTTTGAAGTCCTGTGCCGGCATCAGCGGCGCGACAGCGGTGCCGTCGGTCACCACGAAGAGGGAGACCTCGGGGCCGGGCAGGAACTCCTCGATGACGACTTTGCCGCACGCCTCGGCGTGGATCAGGGCTTCGTCGAGATCGTCGGTGACGACCACGCCCTTGCCGGCGGCCAGGCCGTCGTTCTTCACCACGTAGGGCGCGCCCAGCTCGGTGAGCGCGGCGCGCACCGCGACCATGTCGGTGCAGGCGAACGAGCGGGCGGTCGGCACCCCGGCGGCGGCCATGACCTCGTTGGCGAACGCCTTCGAGCCCTCCAGCGCCGCGGCAGCGCCACTCGGGCCGAAGCAGGCGATGCCCTTGGCCCGCACAGCATCGGCGACCCCGCCGACAAGCGGCGCTTCCGGGCCGATCACCACCAGGTCGGCGCTCAGCTCGACAGCGAGCGCGGCGACCGCTGCGGAATCGGTGACTTTGACGTCGTGCAGCTCGGCGACCTGGGCAATGCCCGGGTTGCCGGGCGCGGCGGCCAGGAAGTCGACGGACGGGTCGGCGGCTAGTCCGACGGCAAGCGCGTGCTCGCGCCCACCGGAGCCGATCAGAAGTACGCGCACGACGGCCCATCCTACCTGCGCGCTCGTCGCGTAAACTTCGGCAGTACCCGGGCTCCTCCGAGGTACGACCTTGAGGCAGTACCGTTCTGAAGGGCAACACTCCAGTGCCGGTGATCGTGTTGGTCGGCGCCCAGTGGGGCGACGAGGGCAAGGGCAAAGCCACGGACCTGCTGGGAGACCGGCTGGACTACGTGGTCAAGTTCAACGGTGGCAACAACGCTGGCCACACCGTCGTCATCGACGGCGAGAAGTACGCACTCCACCTCCTGCCGAGCGGAATCCTCTCCCCCGGCGTCGTCCCGGTGATCGGCAACGGCGTCGTCGTCGACCTCAACGTGCTGTTCCAGGAGATCGACGGCCTCGAGGCCCGTGGCATCGACACCTCCCGCCTGCGGATCAGCGCGAACGCGCACGTCATCGCGTCGTACAACCGGTCGCTCGACAAGGTCAGCGAGCGGTTCCTCGGCGCGCGGCGGATCGGCACGACCGGTCGCGGCATCGGCCCGACCTACGCCGACAAGATGAACCGGGTCGGCATCCGGGTCCAGGACCTCTTCGACGAGTCGATCCTGCGGCAGAAAGTGTCCGCGGCGCTGCTCTTCAAGAACCAGGTCCTCTCCAAGATCTACAACCGCAGCGCGGTCAAGGCCGAAGAGGTCGTCCAGGAGCTGCTGTCGTACGTTGACCGCCTCCGGCCGTACGTCGCCGACACCGCCCTCGAGCTGTCCCAGGGCATCGACGTCGGCAAGGTCGTGCTCTGCGAGGCCGGCCAGGCCACCCTGCTCGACGTCGACCACGGCACGTACCCGTTCGTCACCAGCTCGAACGCCACCGCCGGCGGCGCCTGCACCGGCTCCGGCATCCCGCCGACCCGGATCGACCGGGTGGTCGCCGTGATGAAAGCGTTCACCACCCGCGTCGGCGAGGGCCCGTTCCCGACCGAGCTGCACAACGAGATCGGCGACTACCTGCGCAAGGTCGGCCATGAGTACGGCACGACCACCGGCCGCCCCCGCCGGATCGGCTGGCTCGACCTGGTGATCGGCCGTTACGCACAGCGGATCAACGGTGTCACCGACTTCGCACTGACCAAGCTGGACAACTACGACGGGATCGACGAGATCCCGGTCTGCGTGGCCTACGAGGTCAACGGTGTCCGGCACGACGAGATGCCCGTCAACCAGACCGATTTCCATCACGCGAAGCCGATCCTTGAAACGCTGCCCGGCTGGAAGCAGGACATCTCCGGCTGCCGCACCTTCGACGAGCTGCCCAAGGAAGCGCAAGGCTTCGTCGAGTTCGTCGAGCAGCGGATCGGCGCGCGCATCTCGATCGTCGGCGTCGGCCCCGGCCGCGAAGCCGTCATCGAGCGCCACTCGGTCCTCGGGTCCTGACGTGTACGACGTGGTGCTCCTCAGCCTGGCCGAGGGGTCGTCCGGCGACGCCTGCGGCTCGGGCGGCGGATGCGGCGGCTGCGGTGCGGCCGCGGCAGCCGTCTGCGCCCCGCGTACCCCGGTGTTGGCCTGTGCCGACGCCCTGCGCAAGGCAGGCGCTCAGGTTGAGACCGTCATGGCCGCTTCTGATCAGGAGATCGACGCGGTTCTCGCGCGCTTCGACGGTCCGGCCAGGCCGGACGGCCTGACCTGGCCAGATTCGGACAGCAAGCTGCGCCTAGTGGTGGCGAGCGCAACCGACAGCCAGTTGCGCGCCGTCGTGCGCAGGCTCGTCCGTCGGTACGCCCCACCGCCCAGCAAGCGCCCGGATGATCTGCACGCCACTCGGACCGTGCCGGACCTGCCGCCGCTCGCCATCCTCCCGCTCGACCCGGGCAACACGGAGGACCTGGCGGCGCAGCTCGGCCTGCCCCGGACGCCGGAAGAGGTGGCCGAAGCCGTGCTGAGCGGTTCGGTGCGCCGGCTCGACCTGCTGCGCAACGACGGTGGCTCGGTCACTCTCGACGGCGCGCTGCTCGGCGGCTCCGACGACAACGGTCGCGCGGTGCCGTGGCGCGGCCGCGTCGAGGTCGACGACGCCCTACTCACCGATGGTGAGGAGCCGGTGCTGGCGTGCGCGGTCGGCAACGCCGGCGGTTATGCCGAGTTCGACGGCTTCCGGCTGCTGGCCGACGGCGACCCGACCGACGGCCGGGTCGAGGTCGCGGTGGCGGTTCCGGTCATGGTGAAACAAAGATTCAGAGGCACGAAGGTACGCATCGAGGTTCGTCGAGCCCGCGGTCGTGCGGTCTCGGTGCTGCCACGCGAGGGTGACCTGCAGTTCCTCGACGACGGGGTGGCGGGATCGACGAGTCGCAAGCGATCCTGGTGGACCGAGCCGGGTGCCTGGGCGGTGTACGCGGGCTGATCGCTGTGCGACTCTGAACGGACTATTCGGCCGCAATCCGAACTGTCGTACGGGAGGTCGCATCCGTGGCGGACAAGCTCGATCCTGCTCCCCGGGACGTCGAACCGTTCTGGTCCGGGGAGCCGGATCCCCCGGCTTCTCCGGGTTCTTCGGTTCCGCCGGTTTCTTCGGTTCCGCCGGGTTCTTCGGTTTCTTCTGCCGTGCAGGTTCAACCTGGGGTGTACCGGCCGGGAGTTTCCGCGCCGGGTGTTCCGGCTCAGCGGCCGCCCTCGGCGGCATCGCCCTGGTCACAGCCTTTGCAGCGGCCCGCGCCCGAGGTGGATCCGTCCTCGGTGTCCCCTTCGGAGGAAGATCCTTTCCCGGAGCTGGGTGAGGGCGATTCTCCGACCGCCGAGGAGTTCGCCCGCCGCAGATTGGCAAAACCCGCGCAGCAGACCGCGACAATGGGAGCCCGGGCGCTGCTGCAGCGAAGCACGCTGGGCCTCGTGAAGATCGCCCCGGGCAAGCGCGAAGTCGAGTACAAACAGGACGTCGAAACGGTCCGGCGCAACTTCGGCGGCCTGCGGCAGGTCACGATCGTGAACCCGAAAGGCGGCGCCGGGAAGACTGTCGCGGTACTGCTGCTGGCGATGACTTTCGGACAAAAGCGCGGCGGTTACGTCCTTGCCTGGGACAACAACGAAACCCAGGGCACCCTCGGGATGCGCGCCCAGCAGGACTTCCACTCCCGCACGGTCCGGGACATGATGCGCGACCTGCACCTGTTCCAGGGCGCGCAGGGCCGGGTCGGCGACCTGTCGCAGTACGTCCGCTCACAGGGCGAGGGCATGTTCGACGTGCTCGCCTCCGACGAGTCCGCGACGGCCGGCGAAATGCTGACCGCCGGGGCGTTCGCCGAGATCCGTGACGTGGTGAGCCGCTTCTACAAACTGATCTTCGTAGACACCGGCAACAACGTCCGCGCCGAGAACTGGCAGGCCGCGATGGACGCCACCGACCAGCTGGTGATCACCATGTCAGCCCGCAACGACTCGGCAGAGACGGCCGCCCGGATGCTGGACCACCTGGAACAGAGCGGCCGCAAACGCCTGGTCCGCGAAGCGGTCACAGTGGTGACGATGCCCCCGACCCGCAAAGACATCGACCTACCCGCAATCCAGCACCACTTCGCCGCCCGAACGAGGTCGGTGCTGCTGGCGCCCTACGAAAAGCTGATCGACTCAGGCGAGCCACTGCGCTACAGCGCCCTATCAACAAACACCCGAGACGCCTGGCTCAAGATCGCCGCAGCAGTAGCCCAAGGCCTGTAACCACACCACCTCACAAGCCCAGCGCGGGGCGAGGGCATGGCCGGCGCGGGGCGAGGGCAGGGCCGGCGCGGGGCGAGCGCGCGCGTGCGGTCGCGTTTCCGGGCCGCGCGCGCCCATGACCGCTGACCGACTCCGCATCAGCTGTCACCCACGGCTGCCAGCTGCACACCACGGCGACCACCCCGTACAGCCAGCAACCGCCATGTACAGCCAGCCGCCAGCTGTCACCCACGGCCGCCAGCTGCACACCACGGCGACCACCCCGTACAGCCAGCAACCGCCATGTACAGCCAGCCGCCAGCTGTCACCCACGGCCGCCAGCTGCACACCACGGCGACCACCCCGTACAGCCAGCAACCGCCATGTACAGCCAGCCGCCAGCTGTCACCCACGGCCGCCAGCTGCACACCACGGCGACCACCCCGTACAGCCAGCAACCGCCATGTACAGCCGGCGGCCACCTGGTGCTCACGGCTGGCCTCGTCGTCCGCTACAGCCGCCACCCTGCGACCGACGAAAGCCGCGATCCAGGCAAGTTGCCCCATGGCAGACCGAACTCGCCAAGATCGCGGCTGTGGGCGGGCGGCCTCCCCGGCGGCTCAGCTCCCCGGCGGCTCAGCTCAAAGCGTCGGCTCAGCTCCCCGGCGGCTCAGCTCAAAGCGTCCGCTCAGCTCAAAGCGTCCGCTCAGCTCAAAGCGTCGGCTCAGCTCAAAGCGTCGGCTCAGCTCAAAGCGGCGGCTCAGCTCAAAGCGTCGGCTGCTGCCGGGTCGCTGTCCCTGAGGAACTGGGCGCACCGAGCCGCCTCGTCCGCCTCGCCGATCGCTGCCGCGGCCAGCGACAACGCGTACAAGCACCGCAAAAAGCCCTGGTTGGCCTCGTGCGACCACGGCACCGGGCCGTGGCCCTTCCAGCCGTTGCGGCGGAGCGAGTCCAAACCGCGGTGATATCCGGTACGCGCATAGGCGTAAGCGGTGACCGTCTCGCCCTCGGCCAGCGCGCCGGACGCGAGTGGCGCCCAGGCGGCGCTGTAAGCGGGGAACTTGGCGGCGACCGCCTTGAAGGCCTCGACGTTGCCGGTCGCAGCGGCGTCGGCGAGTGCCTGGTCGGCCTCCGCATCGGCGGGCAGGCGGGTGGCCGGAGGCTCGGGAAGGAGGTTCTGCATGACCTCATTCAACCCGTACCCGTGGGGTTAATTCCGCAACGCGCAGATCAGTCCCAGGCTTTTCCGAGGCGGAAGAGCCGGTCGGCGTACTCGATCTGGGTCTGCCACTCGGTCGGCCATGCACTCAGGCCGAGCGATGCGCCTGCGAATGCGCCTGCAAGGCAGGCGATGGAGTCGGAGTCGCCGGAGGAGGCCGCGCCGCGGCCGACGACCGCGACCGGGTCTTCGGGCGAGATCAGATAAACGTAGAGCGCGGTCGCGAGCGCCTCTTCGGCGATCCATCCGGCGCCGGTCGCGAGGCACGGGTCGCCGTCGTGCTTGCCGGCCGCGAGCGCTTCGCTGACCCGGTCCAGCGCGGCCGCGCACTCGTCCCATCCGCGTGCGATGAACTCTTCCGGTGAGGTCACGGTGGGTTGCTGCCACAGATCGCCAAGCCACTCGCCGTGATAGACCTCGCGCTGCCCAAGGCAGCGCTCCCTGAGCGCCTCAAGCAGGAGGTTCGGCGCGAGGCCGTCTTTCAGCCACAAGCATGCGTACGCCGTGAGCTCACTAGCCGCCAACCCAGTTGGATGACCGTGTGTGAGTGCCGCCTGAAGCTGAGCCGCACCGGAACGCTGATCGTCGGCGAGGCCGGGGATCAGTCCGAGCGGGGTGACCCGCATGTTCGCCCCGCAGCCTTTCGAGCCGGCCTGGGTGGCCTGGGTCCACGGCCGGCCGTCGGCGAGCGCGGCGCAAGCTCGCAGGCAGGTCATGCCGGGTGCGCGGTCGTTCTCCGGGCTGGCCGCCCACTCCAGGAACCGGCGTCGCAGCACCGGCTCGAACGTCTCCGGTGTGATCGTGCCGCGCAGTTCGAGCAGGGCTTCGCCGACCGCCAGTGCCATCTGGGTGTCGTCGGTGACCAGGGCCGGTTCGCCTTCCAGCCGGCGTGGGCCGTCCGGGCCGTAATGGGCGACGATCTGCGCGTACTCCTGGAATTCGGTGGGTTTGCCCAGTGAGTCCCCGTAGGCCAACCCGAAGAGCGATCCTGACGCAGCACGCATGTGACAACTCTAGGTAGCCCGTCAACAAGGTGGGGTTCCCGAACGTGTCTCGCGCGCCACGCGCAAGATGGACCACATGCCCGATCCGTTACAGCCTGTCCTCGGTGGCGACGAGCCGTTCGACGCGACCGAGTTCGAGGTCGAGTCCCGCGCCGAGCTGGACGCGCTCCTCGCCAAGCACACCCTCGCCGGCCTGGTCGTTCTCGGCCTTCGCCTGGACCGTGACCCGCCGGATTTGTCCGGTGTGGACGTGCACGACACGCTCTTCGTCGGTTGCGAGTTCAGTGGTCCGGACGTCGAGACCGACCTGATCCGGCGCGGTGCGCACGTGGTTCCGCCGCTGGACGGTCTGCCGTACGCCACCCACCCGGCCGTCCTCTACGCCCCTGAGGACCTCGCTGCGGGGTTCGGCGAGGCTGGGTTCGCTGGGATGTACGACACCGCCGTCTACGACCACTTCGTGGCGCACGGCGGCGCGGTGCCGGACATCCGGGAGGCCCTCGCGCAGCGGCTGCACGACGCCGGCATCGACAACGCGCTCGGCAAGGCGCTCGCCGCGTGGGCGAAGACGCACGGGCAGCAGGGCGCGGTCGGGATCATGGGCGGGCATGCGGCCCCGCGTGGATCGTCGGCGTACCGGATGGCCGCTTTGCTGGCTCAGCGTCTGGCCGCTCAGGGGCGGCTCATCGTCACCGGTGGCGGTCCCGGTGTGATGGAAGCGGCGAACCTCGGTGCGTACTTCGCGTCGCGTACCGAAGAAGATCTTTCCTCGGCGATCGACGCGCTTGCGGAGGCGCCGCACTTCCTCGACCACGAGCCCTACACCGCGGCGGCCCTTTCGGTACGCGCAACGTTCCCCTTGCCCGAGCTGGACCTTGCCGGCCGGCTACAACACGGCGGGCTGGCCCTGCCGACCTGGCTCTACGGGCACGAGCCGGCGAACCTGTTCGCCGGGCAGATCGGCAAGTACTTCTCGAACGCGGTACGCGAGGACTCGATCCTTCGTCTGGCCCGTGGTGGCATCGTCTTCGCGCCCGGCTGGGCCGGAACGGTCCAGGAGATCTTCCAGGCCGCGACGAAGACGTTCTACGCGACCGACGGGCCGTCCGGGGCGTATGTGTTCCTCGGGGTCGAGCACTGGACCGCGCTGCCGGTGGCCGAGCTGTTGCGGCCATTACTGGCCCGCTCACCGCACGGCGACCAGTCCGATCTGATCGTGGTCACCGACTCGCTGGACGAGGCGACAGCGGCGCTGCTCACGTGACGTGGCGGGCATGTCGCACACTGCATTCATGACGAGCTTCGTGGTTGTCTTCATCGCTTTGGTGGTGTTGGTGTTCTTCGTGGTCTCGGCCACTGCGGCGGTGCTCGTGTTCAAGGCCGCCCGCAAGGGTGGCGAGGTGCCGGCACGGCACGCGCGATCCCGGGGTGGGCGCAAATCGTCGTCGTGGGCACACAGCGGGTCGTCGGACTCCAGCAGTTCGTCCGACGCCGGCTGGAGTTCCTCGGACTCCGGCGGCGGCTGGGGTTCGTCAGATTCCGGCGGCGGCGGCGACAGCGGCGGTGGCGGTGGCGGTGGCGGTGGCGGCGACTGACGCGATGGTCAGGCGATGTGGACGCGTCGCCAGTGGATCGTTGGAGGCAGGTCGGTCTCCGGCACGTCGGTGATCCCGTTCTCGTCCATCGCGTTGTAGATCGCGAGGCGCGCGCCGTCGAAGAGGAATTCGACGGCGTGCAGCACGCGCGGCCGCCAGTCCGCCGATGTGGTGTGCTCGATGATGTTGACGGCCCTCAACTGGCGGCCCCGTGCCCTGCGCAGAGCGGCGTTCGGGTCGGCACGCCAGTCGAAGTGCTCGTACCAGTCGATCGGCCGGGCCATGTCGATCTGGTCCCAGGTGATCGCGCACTCGTCGAACTTACGATGAGTAATCTCGACATGACTCAAACCAAAGTCGAGAATGACCGGGCCGTCGGCGAACCAGCCCCGCTGCGCGACATCCCACATCAGCCAGCTTGATCGCAATTTCCGGCCGATGAGCCGCACAAACATATGTCTATGTGTCGCTGCGAGTGCCTCGGCATCGTGATGCCACTCGGGTTTCCAGCCTTCGATACCGAGCACGATCACCGCCTCGCCGATCTTGACGTTCGATCGTACCCCTGCCTCTCCGTAACCCCGCAAGACAACAACGGCCGGTACCCGCGTACGGGGACCGGCCGATGCCGATGGGATTACTTCGAGAGAGTGGTTCCGGACGAGCGAAGGTGCTCGCAAGCCTCGACGACACGCTTCGCCAGACCGTTCTCGGCCAGCTTGCCCCAGGCACGCGGGTCGTACGCCTTCTTGTTGCCGACCTCGCCGTCCACCTTCAGCACACCGTCGTAGTTGTGGAAGATGTGGTCCACGACCGGACGGGTGAACGCGTACTGGGTGTCGGTGTCGATGTTCATCTTGACCACACCGAAGTCCAAGGCGCCGTGGATCTCGGAGAGCAGCGAGCCCGAGCCACCGTGGAAGACCAGGTCGAGCGGCTTGTCCTTGCCGTACTTCGCGCCGATCGCGTCCTGGATCTCCTTGAGGATCTCCGGGCGCAGCTTGACGTTGCCCGGCTTGTAGACGCCGTGCACGTTGCCGAAGGTCAGCGCCGTCAGGTACCGGCCCTTCTCGCCCAGGCCCAGCGCGGCGGCGGTGGCCAGGCCGTCCTCGACGGTCGAGTACAGCTTGTCGTCGATCGCGGCGGAGACACCGTCCTCCTCGCCACCGACCACGCCGACCTCGATCTCCAGGATGATCTTCGCGGCGGCGGACGCCGCGAGCAGCTCCTCGGCGATCTGCAGGTTCTCGTCCAGCGGCACGGCCGAGCCGTCCCACATGTGCGACTGGATCAGCGGGGCCAGGCCCTTGTTGACGCGCTCCTGGGAGATCGCGATCAGCGGACGGACGTACTTGTCGAGCTTGTCCTTGGGGCAGTGGTCCGTGTGCAGCGCAATGTTGATCGGGTAGTTCTTGGCAACCTCGGTGGCGTACTCGGCCAGCGCGACCGCACCCGTGATCATGTTCTTGATCGTCGGGCCGGACGCGTACTCCGCGCCACCGGTGGAGATCTGCACGATGCCGTCGCTGCCGGCCTCAGCGAAGCCCTGCAGGGCCGCGTTGAGCGTCTGCGAGGACGTCACGTTGATCGCCGGGTAAGCGAACGCGCCAGCCTTGGCACGATCGATCATCTCGGCGTAGACCTCGGGGGAAGCGATAGGCATCGGGCGCTCCTTGCTCTTGGAACGGGAAGCAGAGGGCAGGACCGCGCTGTCCTCCAGCAGGCAGTATTCCGCAGTTGCGGTGCGTAGCGGAAATCACCCCGAAACTCGCCAGTAGAACCCGCACATCGGGCGCAAAAGACAAAAACTTTCAGGTCATGTCCGTACGCCTGGGACGGATCGTGACCAGTGTGTGCACGACCCTGATCTCCCAGCTCGCGCCGGGTTTGTGTGACTGCCCAGTTACCAAACGGTATCCACAGGATTCATACAGGTACGGGCCTTGAGCAGGCCGGTACCCTGGCTCCTCGTGGACATCCATGCGCTCACTGAGCAGCTCGCTCTGAACCCGATGGACCCGAAGGACCTGCTCTCGGCCTTCGGTGTGCCCGGCGTTCTGGCCATCCTCTTCGCGGAGACCGGCCTTCTCGTCGGCTTCTTCTTCCCGGGTGACTCCCTGCTGTTCCTAGCGGGCGTCGCGGCTTCCTCGGTCGCCGACTCGATCTTCGGCCCGGGCAGCAAGCTGTCCATCACCGCCCTGCTGATCGGCGCACCCGTCTTCGCCATCATCGGCGCGCAGCTCGGGCACTGGCTCGGCGCGAAATACGGCCGCCGGATGTTCGACAAGCCCGAGTCGAAGCTCTTCAAGAAGGAGTACGTCGAGAAGGCGGAGTACTACTTCGAGAAGTTCGGCCCGGCCAAGGCCGTAGTGCTGGCTCGCTTCATCCCGATCGTCCGGACGTTCCTCAACCCGGTCGCCGGCACGCTCGGCATGCCGGCTCGCCAGTTCTTCATCTGGAACGTGGTCGGCGCGATCCTCTGGACCGACGGCATCATCCTGATCGGTTACCTGCTGGCGCAGCAGATCTACGACGCCATCGGCGACAAGATCGACCACTACATCCTGCCGGTGGTCGTGCTGATCGTCCTGATCTCGGTGCTGCCGATCCTCATCGAGATCCTCCGCGAACGCCGGGCCAAGAAAAACGGCACGCCTCCGGGGCCGGCCGAGGCTCTCGGTGTGGTCGCCGCAGCAAGCGTCGCCGGCATCGCGGACGCCGCGCACGACGAAATCCACCCGCACCAGCAGCCGCAGACCCCGCAGCCGCCTTACGGCAGCGGTCAGACCTACGGTCAACCCCAACAGCAGGGGTACGCGCAACCGCAAGGCGGCGTCTACGGCCAGCCTCAGCCCCAGACCTACGGGCAGCCGGCCCAGCCCGCCCAGCCTCGGTACGACGAGCCGGCCGGACAGCGTTACGACGAGCCGACCCAGCAGCGCTACGACGAGCCGACCGGGCAGTACTTCGGTCAGCCGTACCCGCCGCCGCAGCAGCCCTCGCAGGGCCAGCCGCAGCAGGGCCAGCCGCAACAGGGCCAGCCGCAGCAGCAGGCCCGGCCGCCGCAGACGTTCGGCCAGCCGCAGCAGTACGACAACGACCAGAACTGGCCGCGCTGACCCGAACGGTCACGCACACGAAAAACGGCCCGGCTCCCCGCGAAGGGGGCCGGGCCGTTCCACGTTTCGCAGACCTTGACGGGTTACTCAGACCGTGACGGCGGTGGAGCCGTGCAGCCGATCCAGGAACTCTTCCGGACAGTCCCGGAGGTTCTCCAGCCGACCCGCGGCCAGCGCCCGGTAGGTCAGTGAGGCCGCTTCCTCAAGGTTGCGGGCCCGTTTGTGCGCCAGCTCCACGGAGTCACCGACCACGACACAGCCATGCTGACTGAGCACCAGACAATCGGTGCCGTCAGCGGCCATCGCCGCGGTCAGGGATGCCAGCTCCGTGGTGCCAGGCATCCGGAACGGCACGGTGACGACCCGGCGCAGATAGAACGCGTGGTCGGTCGTGCTTATCCGGATGTGCTCGCCGAGAGCGTCCAGCAGCAGAGCCGTCTGCGGGTGCAGATGGACCACGGCGTTGACGTCGGGGCGAGCACGGTAGAGCGCAAGGTGCAGAGCAAGTTCACTTGTCGGTTCGATCTGCGGCGGCGGAATCGTGCCGATCATCGCCGGCGCGCCGTCGGAGATCTGAACCGACGTAAAGGTGTTACGGCTAAGTCTGTCGAGCCAGGAGCCACTCGCGGTGACCCAAATGGCGTCCTCGTCGGGGATCCGGGCGGACAGGTTTCCGCCCGAACCACACACGAGGCCCGCTTGCACCACGTCGTAACCCACGTGCGCGAGCTGGTCACGCAGGTCTCCGGGGACGTAGTTCACCCGTTCCTCCTCAGGTTCGCCCAAGTGGACTTGGATGAAGTCCTCGGCCTGGCGTCACGCCCCCATGTTTCGGTGACGCCAGGCATTTCCCAACGAATCAGCGGGCCTTCTTCGTGGCCCGCTTCCGCGGCGGGGTGAGCAGGTCCGCAATGGTCGCGATTGCGGACGGCACCAGGCGGTAGTACGCCCAGACACCGCGCTTCTCGCGCTCCAGCAGACCAGCCTCGGTCAGAATCCGCAGGTGGTGACTCACGGTCGGCTGCGAGAGACCCAGAGGGGCCGTAAGGTCGCAGACGCACGCTTCGCCATCCGTCGCGGACTGGATGAGGCTCAGCAGCCGCAGCCGGGCCGGGTCGGCGAGCGCCTTCAGCACTCCCGCCAGGCGCTCGGCGTCAGCGCGTTCAATCGGCTCGCCAGCAAGCGGCGAGATCTGAGGCATAGTCATTTCCGCCAACGCAGTTCCCACGATCTCCATCCTTCCACCAACTGCATCGATTCTCCTGCATGTGAGCAGGAACGAACCGGCTAACTTTCAGGCCGTAAGGCCGACATCGATCGCCGGGACGGCCGACCGGTCACATTGGCCGGCAACGCGCACCGTCCACTGGTTCCGATCGCCCTTAACCGCGACGACGACTTCGGTCTCTGCCTCCTGCAACGCCTCAGCCGCCATCTGGTCGCTACCCATCCGTGTCGAGCTCTCGATCCCCGTCTCCGGAGTGAGGCGGGCCACATTGCCAATTCGTCGATTGTTTCGAGTCACCGATCTCGGACGATGACCCGGCACAGAACGCATCGAGACCATCACGCGGCACTGCGCGATCATTTGGCCGCCACTCTCCGAACCCAACAGCTCACGACCCGATGAAAGCACGGCGCCACGCTGCGCGACGGCTAATTCAGTGATGAATTTACCCAGGTCGTGCCGTGCTTCCATGACATCGAGCGTACTGGCTGGATGGAAACCGGAATCTTTCGCCCCGCCGGGGCGGAACGGAACTATTGACCCAGGGCTAAACCAACCTCTGTAAAGAAGGTTTACCGATCCTTCATCGGCCCTCAGCCTTTCCCCAGACCATAGATGCAGCTCAAAGCAGGTAACGTCGCCACGGTACCCCCGCGCACCTCAGGATCACCTGGTGGATGCGCTGTGAGACTG
Source organism: Actinoplanes sp. CA-015351 (assembly GCF_050955685.1). NCBI lineage: Bacteria > Bacillati > Actinomycetota > Actinomycetes > Micromonosporales > Micromonosporaceae > Actinoplanes > Actinoplanes sp. CA-015351. The sequence continues at coordinate 110,919 of NZ_CP192102.1, read as the reverse complement.
CTGTGAGCGCCTGAATCACGATTGTCCGTCCAGGCGAAAACACTCACCGGTCGGCCGATCTCCATCTATCCGGACAGCCGATCGGGTGACGCCCGCAGAAACGCACCGTACCCGTTCGAGTGACCCACAGTCGTCGATACGGGACCGGTTTGTGTTTGTTACCGGTGAGTTCAGTCGGAAGGTCGCGACCAGTACTCGTCTTCGGGCCGAGGAGTCGGCTTCTGCGCCGGAGGGCGAACGAAGTTCTGATCTGCTTCGGACGAACTTTGATCCGATTGCGGGTATTGATCCGTCGATTGTGGTGCCGCCCACGGAGAAGTTGTGACGGCAGGATCACTCGGTGGGTATACGGGCGGGTTCCCGTACCCGAATCCACCCGGCGGCGTCCCGCCGCCGGGATTCACTCCTGGGGTGCCGGGCGCAGCAGTCGGGTATCCGCCAGACGGACCCGGACCCCAGTAAGGATTCGCCGGCGCCGGAGCACCCCAAGCCACGCCGCCGGCCTGAGCGCCAGCCGGAATTCCCCAGCCCGGGTTGCCCGCCGCCGGGCCGCCTCCCTCACCCGCGGCGGCGCCCGCGCCCCCGAAGAACGCGCGAGGCGCGAGCAGGAGCAGAAAAGCCACCAGGATGTACGCGATGACCTGAGCGACCGCGACAGCGGCGTTCAGACCGATCCAGCCGCCCGGATAGGCGTCGTTGAGTGCCGCGCCGAGCGAACCCGGCACCGCATCACCGGACTGCTGCCCGCCGATCGCCGCGACCGCTCCGCAGCCGCCGATCACACCGAGCACGCAGACGCCCAGCGTGATCCACCGGGCCAACCGGCTGCCACGGCGCAGGCCGACACCGAGCACCGTGAAGAGCGCGACGATCAGCAGCGCCACCACCGCGCCGATGGCCGAGCCGAGCCAGATGACGGCGACGTAGTTGTCGGCCACCTCGGAACCGGAGGTCGCGTCCCGGAACCGGCCGACCGTGCCCGGCGTCACCGCCACCATCCCGACCGCATAGGCAAAACCGGCCACGGCCATGGTCCAGAGCAGAGCGACAGCAGTCGTCACAGCGGCCGGGCGGACACTCGCTCGCGGCACATCCGGCAATGGCGAGCCCGGTGACCACGAGCCCGGCGATGGCGAGCCCGCCGATGGCGCACCCGGCGATGGCGCACCCGAGGACGGCTCGGCAACGGGCGGCTGGGCGGCATATGACATCGATGGGCTCCCGCAGTGGTTCGGCTGGCCAAAACCTACCGCCTGCGGCTTCGGAAAGTGGCCGGACCGGCCCGCCAGCAAAGGCGAACCGGTCCGGGTCGAGCATCAGGCCAGGTCGAACGTCACGCCGGATCGGCGGGCGGCCGCGGAGGCTGCGAAGGCTGGTCGCCACCGGGCCGATCAGCCGGCGGCGGGTCAGCAGGCGCAGAGGCCGGGTCAGCAGGCGCAGAGGCCGGGTCAGCAGGCGCGGAAATCGGGTCGGCCGACGGCGGCTGATCACCGAAGGGGAACTCGGGCGGCGACGCCCACGGGTCGCTCGGCGGCAGACTCGCGGGCGGAGCACCGGGACCGGGCTGCGGCACCGATCCAGGCGCGCCGGTTCCGGCCTGTCCGGGGTACGCAGGAAGCCCGGGCGCAGGCTGACCAGGCTGCCCGTACTGCTCCGGCGCCCCGAAGTGACTCTGCTCTCCGGAAGAGGGCAGGCCCGAAGAGGGCTGCTCAGGAGCCGGATATCCGGTCTCAGGCTGCCCCGCCGGAGGCCCGGACGAAGGCGGGCCAAAGGCAGGCGGCCCGTAACCCGGCGGGCCATAGGACGGCGGCCCATAACCGGGCGCACCCGGAGGCGGCCCATACCCAGGAGCGCCGGGCGGCGGCCCGTAACCAGGAGCACCACCCGGAGGCGGTCCATAACCAGGGGCACCACCCGGAGGCGGTCCGTAGCCAGGCGTTCCAGGAGGCGGTCCGTAAGACGGCCCCGGATATCCACCGGCCGGGCTCCCCGGCGACCCGGGATAAGGCTGACCGTAAGCCGGCTGCCCGCCCGGCGGCGGATAGCTCCCAGGAGGCGGATAACCACCCGGCTGCGGATAACCAGGCGGCGGGTATCCGTACCCCGGATAGCCCGCGACCGCCTTGCGGAAGTACGCGTTCGACGCCGGCACCGCCAGCAGGATGATCACGGCGATCAGCGAGAGGACGGTGAGCAGGGTCAAAGCCCAGAGGACGGGCTCGTACCAATCCGGCAGGGAGACCGAGAGCTGCGCGTCGACCTGGCTGTCGCTGAGCCCCCCGCTCCCCTCGCCCGTGGTGACCGCGTTGCCGGTCACGTCGGTCAGGCCGAGCGCGTTGCAGCACAGGCCGAGGCTGGCGAAGACCCAGGTGGTGATCCGGGAGCCGTTCGATCCTCGGCTGTTGAAGATCGACAGCACGGCCAGACCGATCGCGATCACCCCGTACGCCAGCGCGACGATCACGATGGCGACGGTCGCAATGCTTTCGGCCTCACTCGCCAACTCGGTTCCCGCGGCCGTCTGCCGAGCGGCGTCCCGCACGCCCCCGATGGTCAGCAGTGACACGAATGCGGTCAGAAGCTGGAGGAACGCCACTCCGTAGAGCAGGTAGGACGACGTGGTGACGACACCGGGGCGCGGCGGACGGGCGGCCGGCGCCGGATTTGGGGTGGGATATATGGGAACGGTCACACTGCCCTCCTCTAGATCCATTTACGGTATCGGTCGCAGGCCATATACCGCGACCGCACCTCACGGTCCGCAACCGTGTGGAAGCATCGGGCAACGATGGTCCTAGAACTCGTGAACGGTCGCTCTTTCGGGGGGCGGCACTGTTCGACACTCCCGCCTAGACTTCGATGCCGTGGCGTCCAGCTGGCAGCAGAGACCTCCAGCGGACCGCCCTGCCTCCGGCACGAGTCGCCCGCCCCGCGCATTAATCTCCGGGGCCGAGGCAGACCGGCTGGCGGCGCCCTTCCCATTAGGCCGGCCGCGTGACCACACCGCGGCTGCCCCTGAGCTGACAAGGACCGGTGAGTCCCATGCCACACGCCGACACTCTGACCGTCGTTCACCATGACGACACTCGAACAAGGTTCAAAGATGTGCGATACCAGTTGCACCGCGACGGCATACGCATCTGGTCCGCTGATGGCGATCATGACATCACGGACATCCTGATGACTCACGCCTACCGGCAACGGGAGGTGGCGAACTAGGAAAAGGGCCCCGGGGAAAACCCCGGGGCCCTTTTTCACACACCGCGCCGGACCGAGAGACCGTCCTTGGCGTCGCTGAGCGAGACCACCACGACGTCACCGTCCCGGATCTCACCGCCGAGCAGCGCCTTGGCGAGCAGGTCACCAATCGTGGACTGGACCAGGCGCCGCAGCGGACGGGCGCCGTAGATCGGGTCGTACCCGTGCTCGCCCAGCCAGTCCACCGCCTCGGGCGCCACCTGGAGGTCGAGCCGGCGCTCGGCGAGACGGTCGCGCAGCCGGGCCAGCTGGATGTCGACGATCGCGATCAAGTCCTGCTTGGTGAGGGCGTGGAAGACCACGATGTCGTCGAGCCGGTTCAGGAACTCCGGCTTGAAGTGGCCCCGGACCGCGGCGAGCACCTCGTCGCGACGCTCCTCGTCACCCATCGTGAAGTCGGCGTTCGCCGAGCCGAGGTTCGACGTCAGCACCAGGATCGCGTTACGGAAGTCGACGGTGCGGCCCTGCCCGTCGGTGAGCCGGCCGTCGTCGAGCACCTGGAGCAGCAGGTCGAAGACGTCCGGGTGAGCTTTCTCCACCTCGTCCAGCAGCACCACGCTGTACGGCCGGCGGCGCACCGCCTCGGTCAGCTGGCCGCCTTCCTCGTACCCGACATATCCCGGCGGCGCACCGACCAGCCTGGCCACCGAGTGCTTCTCGCCGTACTCGCTCATGTCGATGCGTACCATGGCTCGCTCGTCGTCGAAGAGGAAGCCGGCCAGGGCTTTCACCAGCTCGGTCTTGCCGACACCGGTGGGGCCGAGGAAGAGGAAGCTGCCGGTGGGCCGGTCCGGGTCGGCGATGCCGGCCCGGGAACGCCGGACCGCGCTCGCGACCGCGGCCACGGCTTCGCGCTGACCGATCACCTTGTCCAGGAGCGACTCCTCCATCCGGAGCAGCTTGGCGGTCTCACCCTCCAGCATCCGGCCGGCCGGGATCCCGGTCCACGCGGAGACGACCTCGGCGATGTCGTCGGCGCCGACCTCCTCCTTGACCATCAGCGGCTCGGCGCGCTCGTCCTCAGCCTCGGACGCCTCCCGGATGCCCTTCTCCAGGGCCGGAATGATCTCGTAGAGCAGCCGGGACGCCTCCAGCAACTCGCCGTCGCGCTGCGCGCGCTCCTGGGCGGCCCGTGCCTCGTCGAGGCGTTTCTTCAGCTCACCCACCCGGTTCAGCCCGCCGCGCTCGCGTTCCCAGCGGGCAGTGAGCGCGGTGAGGTCTTCCTCGCGGTCGGCGAGGTCGCGGTCCAGCCGCTCCAGCCGGGCCACCGACGCGGGGTCGGTCTCCTTGCTGAGCGCGAGTTTCTCCACCCGCATCCGGTCGACCTGGCGCTGGAGCTGGTCGAGCTCGACCGGCTGGGAGTCGATCTCCATGCGGAGCCGGGAGGCCGCCTCGTCGATCAGGTCGATCGCCTTGTCCGGCAGGAACCGGTCGCTGATGTACCGATCGGAGAGGCTGGCGGCCGCGACCAGCGCGGCATCGGTGATCTGCACCCGGTGGTGCGCCTCGTAACGGCCCTTGAGCCCGCGCAGGATGCCGATGGTGTCCTCGACCGTCGGCTCGCCGACGACGACCGGCTGGAAGCGGCGCTCCAGAGCCGGGTCCTTCTCGATGTGCTCGCGGTACTCATCCAGGGTGGTGGCGCCGACCATGCGCAGCTCACCGCGGGCGAGCATCGGCTTGAGCATGTTGCCGGCGTCCATCGAGCCCTCGCCCTTGCCGGCGCCGACGACCGTGTGCAGCTCGTCGAGGAACGTGACGACCTGCCCGTTCGACCCGCGGATCTCTTCGAGGACGCTCTTCAGCCGCTCCTCGAACTGGCCGCGGTACTGCGCGCCGGCGACCATCGCGCCGAGGTCGAGCGAGACCAGTTTCTTGTCGCGCAGGCTTTCCGGCACGTCGCCGGCCACGATCCGCTGGGCCAGGCCCTCGACGATCGCGGTCTTGCCGACGCCGGGCTCACCGATCAGCACCGGGTTGTTCTTGGTACGCCGGGAGAGCACCTGCACCACCCGGCGGATCTCGGTGTCCCGGCCGATGACGGGGTCGATCTTGCCGTCCCGGGCCAGTGCGGTCAGGTCGACGCTGTATTTCTCCAGCGACTTGTACGTCTGCTCGGGGTCGGCGTTGGTGACCCGCCGCTCGCCGCCACGGACCTGCGGAAACGCCGCGACGAGGGCTTCCTCGGTGGCGCCGGCGCTCTGCAGGGTGTGCCCGACCGCCCCGCCGACCCGGGCCAGGCCGGCCAGCAGGTGCTCGGTCGACACGTACTCGTCGCCGAGCGGCTTGGCGATCAGATCGGCCGATCCGATCGCGTTCACGAATTCGCGGGAGAGGCTGGGCTCCGCGGTGCTGGCCCCCCGCGCGGAGGGCAGCTGCTCGATCGCGCGGGCGGCCGCCCGGCGTACGTCAGCGGGGTTCGCCCCGACCGCCCTCAGCAGCGCGGTCGCGGTCGAGCCGCCGGTGTCGAGCAACGACAGCAGCATGTGCCACGGCTCGACCGTGGCGTGCCCGCGGCTGCCGGCGTCGGCGACCGCGGTGGTGATGACTTCGCGGCTCTTGGTGGTCAAGCGTTCGGTGTTCATGTGCTCCCCTGATCGGATCCCAACCAAGTGCGGACTTGAGCGTATGCCACTCAACTTTAGCGCGCACCTCATAGCCGTGACGGCCACCACCGGTGAGGGGCGACAACAGGAAAGAACCCGTAACGTACGAGCTGTGTCGCTGCCCTCCGTAACGCGACGGCTCCTCCCGCTCGGCCTCGTCTTCCTTACCACCGGCATCGCCACCGCGGTGGTCGGGCCCTTCCTCGGGCTCTTCCTCAGCACAGCGGTCGACGCCAGTCCGGTCCAGGTCACCGTATTCCTGGTGGTCTCGTCGGTCTCCGGTGTCGTGATGTCCTGGGCGATCGGCCGGATCTCCGATCGCCGCCCGATGCGCCGCATGCTCCTGATCACCGCGGGGCTGGCCGGCTGCGTCGGTTGTGCCCTCACCGCCTACGTGCGCGATTACTGGGTGCTGCTCGCGCTCACCGCGACGGCGACAGCGATTGCCGGGTCACTCTTCCCACAATCCTTTGCGTACGCACGACAGGTGCTCCAACGCGACGATCCGGCCCGTGCGGCGATGGGAATCAGCACCCTGCGCACCGTCTTCTCGGTCGCCTGGGTCGGTGGGCCGTCGCTGGCCGCGTTCCTGGTGGAGGCCGGCGGCTTCGAGTACGTCTACGGCGCCGCATCGATCACGTACCTGGTCGCCGCGCTGGTCGCGGTCCGCTGGCTGCCCGAGGTCGAGGCGCCGGCCGCGTCGCACGGCGATGAGCAGGTGTCCGGCAAGGTGCCGCGCGTGCTCTACCCGATCCTGGCCGGCTTCACCCTGCTGCAGACCTCAATGGTCCTCGGCGTGCAGGCGCTGCCGCTGTTCATCGATGCGGAGCTGGGCGGCTCGATCGGCGACGCCGGCCTGCTCCTCGGGCTCTGTGCCGGGCTGGAGATCCCGCTGATGCTCGGCTTCGGCTGGCTCTCCACCCGGGTGCCGATCCGCCTGATCGTCATCGGCGGCGCCGTCTGCGCGGTGATCTACCAGGTCCTGATGTCCACGGCCGGCTCGGTCGCGATGCTCGCCGTCGCGCAGATCCCGAACGCCCTGTTCATCGCGGCGACCTCCGGACTGGGCATCTCCTACGTGCAGGACTTCATGCCCCGCTTCCCGGGCCGGGCCACCACCATGTTCACCAACACGTTCCCGCTCGGGAGCATTCTGGCCGCCCCGCTCTTCGGTCTCGCTCAGGAGAACGGCTTCCGGCTGGCGTACGTGCTGAACCTGGTCCTGGTCGCACTCGGCCTGGTCCTGCTGGCGGTCTTCCGGTCAGGTGGCAACACGGACACGCCGGTCCTGTTTCGGGATAGCAACGGGCTGGTTGCGGGTTAACGTTGGCATCGTGCGCGTACGGGTGGAACAGACTCCTCTGCCGGGAATCGGCGTCCGCCATGACCTGGTGACGTCCTCCGGCCGCACGGTCGGAGTCGTCTCCCACCGCAACGGCCGCCGCGACCTGGTGCTGTACGACGTGGACGACCCCGACGCGAGCCTCGCCTCGATACCGCTGACCGACGACGAGGCGGAGGCCCTGGCCGACGTCCTTGGCGCTTCGCTGATGCTGGGTCAGCTGGCCGGCCTGCGACAGCAGGCGGCCGGCCTGCTCACCGAGCAGATCGCCCTCCCCGCCGGTTCGGTGTTCGTGGGCAAGCGATTGGGCGACACCCGCGCTCGCAGCCGCACCGGCGCCTCGATCGTCGCTGTTCTGCGAGACCGGGAGGTGATCGCCTCTCCCGAGCCGTCGTTCCGGTTCGAGTCGAACGACGTGGTCGTGGCGGTGGGCACCCGGCAGGGCCTGGACGGCGTGACCGCCATCCTGGCCGGCGACGACGACGGCTGAACCCCGTGCAACACGACACGACGATCCTGCTCATCGAGATCGGCGCGCTTCTGTTCGGCCTCGGCATGCTGGGGCGCATCGGACGGCGGTTCGGCCTCTCCCCGATTCCGCTGTACCTGCTGGCCGGCCTGGCCTTCGGCAGCGGCGGGATCGTGCCGCTCTCGGCAAGCGAGGAGTTCATCGGCATCGGGGCCCAGATCGGGGTGGTGCTGCTGCTGGTCATGCTCGGCCTGGAGTACTCCGCCGACGAGCTGGTGGACAACCTGCGCGCCGCCGCTCCGGCCGGCCTGATCGACATGCTGCTGAACGCGCTGCCCGGCGCCGCGTTCGCACTGCTGCTCGGCTGGGGCTGGCAGGCCGCCCTGGTGCTGGCCGGCATCACCTGGGTCTCCTCGTCCGGCGTGATCGCCAAGGTGCTCGGCGACCTGGGCCGGGTCGGCAACCGCGAGACGCCGGTGATCCTCTCGGTGCTGGTGATCGAGGACCTGGCGATGGCGTTCTACCTGCCGATCGCCACCGCGGTGCTGGCCGGCAGCGGCCTGATCCCGGGCCTGACCACCCTCGGCGTCGCGGTCGTCACCGTGGTGGCGGTGCTGGTCGTGGCGATCCGGTACGGCGGCGAGATCAGCCGTTTCATCTCGGTGAAAGATCCGGAGGCGTTGCTGCTCAGCGTCCTCGGCCTCACCCTGTTCATCGCCGGGGTGGCCGGCGAGCTGAAGGTCTCCGAGGCGGTCGGCGCGTTCCTGGTCGGAATCGCGCTCTCCGGTCCGGTCGCGCACCACGCCACCGAGATGCTGTCGCCGCTGCGCGACTTGTTCGCCGCCGTCTTCTTCGTCTTCTTCGGCCTCTCGACCGACCCGGCCGACATGCCCGCGGTGCTGCTCCCGGCGCTCGGGCTGGCCGTGCTGACCATGCTGACGAAAGTGCTGACCGGTTACCTCGCGGCCAAGCGGGCCGGGATCGCGCTGCCCGGCCGGCTCCGGTCCGGTCTCGCGCTGATGCCGCGAGGCGAGTTCTCCGTCGTCATCGCCGGCCTGGCAGTGGCGTACGGCGTGGACGCCCGGCTCGCCCCGCTCGCCACGGCGTACGTGTTGATCACCGTGGTCACCGGGCCGATGCTGGCGCGGCTTCCGGACTACCAGTGGTTCAAGAACCTTGTCCGGAAACGAATGGCAGCTCAGGCGGCGAAGGCAAATCCGCTCCCCGCCCCGGAGTGACAGTCGTCTCCACAGAGAACGCCCAAAGTTACTGTCCAGTATCTGAATGTGAAGCCTTGACACTTCCGCTGAAACACTCGGCACGCTACCGTCTCCGAGCGACGACTCTGAGTATTGGGACGTTCGACACCAGTGACCGGCGGAGTGACATCGGTCGCATGCTGTGAACGGTTGAGTTAGGCGGCGGCGTGAGCGTGCGTGAAGCATCTTTTCTCGGTTTCGGGAATCCGGTAGATCCCCGTCCGGACGAGCTTCAGGCGTGGGCGTACCACCCTGAGTCCGTCCCTTTGAGCACCATGCCACGTGACTGGGATCTGCTGATCTCCGGTGACGTGCTCGGCCCGACCCTGTTCGAGCTGGCCATGGACAGGCAGTGCCCGGCGCGGCGATTCGCACAGCACTGCATGTACATCTACGGCGCGGACGGTGTGCGGCAGAACGCGAGCGGGCAGCGTAAGCGCCGGTTGAAGAAGTTCGTGGAGCGCGCCGAGGAGGTCGGCGACGAGCCGATGCAGATCTGGGCGCACAACTGCCGGGTTCTGCTGACCCGGCCGGAGCTCTTCGATCACCACGACTGGATGGAGGGTGGCCTGGTCCGCCACCCGCGTCGACTGGGTCTCTTCAACCGAAGGTAATCACTTATTAACTACTAGTAGTAAACGGCGGCCCTGAATCAGGGCCGCCGTTTCACTTCGTCCGGTCACTTACTTGTCGGGGGAGCGGCGAGGCCGCCACACCACCAGCGCCGTCGAGTGGGTCTCCTGGCGAACCAGATCCCGGCCGGCGTACGGGCTGCTCATCGCTTCCAGCTGGGCGATCCGCTGGTACGCGGCCTCCAGCTGTTGCGCCAGCTCGGCCACCTCGTGCTGGAGGTCGCCGACGAGCTGCTCGAGCCCGATGATCCGCTTGATCCCGGCCAGGTTGACGCCGTCGTCCTGGCTGAGTCGCTGCACCTCGCGGAGCAGCGCGACGTCCCGCTCGCTGTACCGCCGGCCGCCTCCGCCCGCCCGGCCCGGTTGCACCAGGCCGAGGCGGTCGTACTGCCGGAGCGTCTGCGGGTGCATCCCGGCCAGCCGTGCGGCGACCGAGATGATCAAAACCTTCGCTTCGGAGGCTTCCGTTGAGATATGGATCTCTTCATACATGTGCCACCTCCCGTGAGGTCCTAACCAGCTCGGCGCATGCGGGCGTCGAGCCGCTCCCGCCCCGGAGGCGGGGTGAGCTTCGCGAATTTCTCCAGCGCGTCCCGGGCCTCGCCGGTGATGTCCGACGGGATCTGCACGTCGACGGTGACGATCAGATCGCCGGCCTGGCCCTCCTTGCGGACCACACCTTTGCCTCTGGCCCGGAGCTTGCGGCCGCTCGGCGTACCCGGTGGGACCCGGAGGGTGACCGGGCCGTCCAGAGTGGGCACCTTCAGGTCCGTGCCGAGCACCGCTTCCGCCATGCTGATCGGCACCGCCAGCGTCAGGTCGTCGCCACTGCGGCCGAACAGCTCGTCCGGCCTGACCTTGACCTGCACGTACAGATCGCCGGCCGTGCCGCCGCGGTCACCCGGCTCACCCCGGCCACTCAGCCGGATCCGCTGGGTGTCGGCAACGCCGGCCGGAAAGCGCACGTTGATCGTCCGGGTCTTGGTGACCCCGCCGGTGCCCCGGCACTCCGGGCACTTCTCGTCCACGACGCTGCCCGAGCCCTGACAGTCACGGCACGGCTCGGAGAAGCTGAACGAGCCCTGATTGCTGGAGATCATGCCGGAGCCCTGGCATTTCGGGCAGGCACGCGGCGTGGTCCCGGGCTTGGCCCCGGAGCCACGGCACGTGTCACAGGCGCCCGGGGTGCGCAGGGTCAGCGGCAGCGTGGTGCCGCGAACCGCCTGGACGAAGTCCAGCGTCACCTCGGTCTCGACGTCGCGCCCGCGCTGCGGCCCACGCCGGGCAGCAGCCGGGCCGGCACCGGCACCGGGTCCGGCACCACCGGAGAAGATCGAACTGAAGATGTCCGAGAAGCCGGTGCCACCGAATCGGCGGTCGGCTCCGGCACCCGCGCCGGCGCCGGCGGCCCCGCTGAACCCGCCGAACAGGTCGGAGGGGTCGAACTGGGTCCCGTTGCCGGAACGCGCGGCACCCCGCCGGAACGCGCCCGAGCCGAACAGGGAGCGCATCTCGTCGTACTCTTTGCGCTTCTTGTCGTCGGAGAGCACGTCGTAGGCCTCGGAAGTCGCCTTGAACTTCTCCTCGGCCGCCTTGTTGTCCGGATTACGGTCCGGGTGAAGGTCGCGGGCCAGCTTCCGGTACGCCTTCTTGATCTCGTCGGTTGAGGCGGACTTGTTCACGCCGAGCACGGCGTAGAAGTCTTTCTCGAGCCAGTCCTTCGAGCTCATTCAGTCCACCTCCTTCGGCTTGACTGCGGTGTCCCGCCCGCCGGCGAACCGGCGGGCGGGACACGAGACCAGTTTCACTCCAGCCCAGCTCACTCAGGATCGGCGACGGCGACCATCGCCGGGCGGAGCAGCCGCTCGCCCAGGTTGTAGCCGCGACGCATCACCTCGACACAGGTCGGCTCCGTGACGTCCGGGGACGTCTGGTGCGCGACCGCCTCGTGCAGGTTCGGGTCGAAGGCGTCGCCTTTCTCGCCGAACGCGACCAGACCGAGTTTGCCGGTCACCGCGGTGAGCTGCTCAGCCACCGAGGCGAACGGTCCGACCAGGTCGCCGTGCTCGCGCGCCCGGTCGATGTCGTCCAGAACCGGGAGCAGCGCGGTGAGCACCGATCCCGTGGTCTGTTCGGCCGCCGCGCCGCGGTCACGGTCGACCCGCTTGCGGTAGTTGGCGTACTCCGCGGTGACCCGCTGCAGGTCGTGCGTCCGCTCGTCGAGCTCGCTGCGCAGCGTTGCCAGCTCGATGCCGATCGCGGTGATGGCGTCGTCAGACACCGGAGTCTCGTCCTCCTCCTCGGGGGCGCGATGAGCGCCACCCGACTGAGCCACCGGTTCCTCGGCGGGGGTCTCCTCGGCTGACGAATCGATCTCGCCCTGGATGACTTCCCGCTCGGTCACCGGACCGTCGTTGTCGTCGTCCTTGGCCGTCACTTCTTGTCGTCCTCCACGATCTCGGCGTCCACGACGTCGTCGCCGCCGTTACCGGTGGAGGGGCCGGCGCCGGTGGCGCCACCCGGAGCGCCGGCACCGGCGTCCGGACCGGCCTGCGGGGCGTCACCCTGCGAGTACAGCAGTGAACCGGCCTCCTGGGAGACCTGGGACAGCCGCTCGTGAGCCGACTTGATCTTCTCGATGTCGGTGCCGCCAAGGGCGCCACGCAGCTCACCGAGAGCCTCGCCGATCTTGTTCTTGCTGTCCTCGGGGAGCTTGTCGCCGCTCTCCGCCAGGAACTTCTCGGTCTGCCACTGCAGCTGCTCGGCCAGGTTGCGGGTCTCCGCGTCCTCGCGACGCTTCTTGTCGTCGTCCGCGTGGTCCTGTGCGTCGCGCATCATGCGCTCGATGTCGTCCTTCGGCAGCGCGGAGCCACCGGTGATCGTCATCTTCTGCTCCTTGCCCGTGCCCAGGTCCTTGGCGGACACGTGCACGATGCCGTTTGCGTCGATGTCGAAGGAGACCTCGATCTGCGGGACGCCACGCGGGGCCGGCGCGATGCCGCTGAGCTCGAAGGTGCCGAGCTTCTTGTTGTACGCCGCCATCTCGCGCTCGCCCTGGTAGACCTGGATCAGCACCGAGGGCTGGTTGTCGTCAGCCGTGGTGTAGACCTCGGAGCGGTGCGCCGGGATGGTGGTGTTGCGCTCCACCAGCTTGTGCATGATGCCGCCCTTGGTCTCGATGCCAAGCGACAGCGGGGTCACGTCGAGGAGCAGAACGTCCTTGACCTCACCCTTGAGCACACCGGCCTGCAGGGCGGCGCCGACGGCGACGACCTCGTCCGGGTTCACGCCCTTGTTCGGCTCGCGGCCGATCAGGCTGTTCACCAGCTCGGTGACGGCCGGCATTCGCGTCGAGCCACCGACCAGGATGACGTGGTCGATGTCGGAGAGCTTGACGTCGGCGTCCTTGATCGCGGACTCGAACGGGCCCTTGCAGCGGTCCAGCAGGTCCTGCGTCATGCGCTGGAACTCGGCGCGGCTCAGGGACGTGTCGAGGTGCAGCGGGCCGTTCGCCCCGGCCGTGATGTACGGCAGGTTGATGCTGGTGGTGCTGGCGGCGGAGAGCTCGATCTTCGCTTTCTCCGCGGCCTCACGCAGACGCTGCAGGGCCATCTTGTCCTGGGAGAGGTCGATGCCGTGCTCACCGCGGAACGTCTTGACCAGGTGGTCGATGATCCGCTGGTCCCAGTCGTCGCCGCCCAGGTGGTTGTCACCAGAGGTCGACTTGACCTCGATGACGCCGTCGCCCAGCTCGAGCAGCGAAACGTCGAAGGTGCCGCCGCCGAGGTCGAAGACCAGGACGGTCTGCTCCTTGGAGCCCTTGTCCAGTCCGTACGCCAGGGCCGCCGCGGTCGGCTCGTTCACGATCCGCAGGACGTTCAGTCCGGCGATCTCACCGGCTTCCTTGGTGGCCTGGCGCTGGGCGTCGTTGAAGTACGCCGGAACCGTGATGACAGCGTCCGCGATCTGCTCGCCCAGGTAGGCCTCGGCGTCACGCTTGAGCTTCATCAGCACCCGCGCGGAGATCTCCTGCGGGGTGTACTTCTTACCGTCGATGTCGATCGACCAGTTGGTGCCGACCTCACGCTTCACCGAGCGGATGGTCCGGTCGGGGTTCGTCACCGCCTGACGCTTGGCTACCTCGCCCACGAGAACCTCGCCGTTGCGGGCGAAGGCGACGATCGACGGAGTCGTCCGAGAGCCCTCCGCGTTGGCGATGACGGTGGGCTCGCCTCCTTCCAGAACGCTGACGCAGGAGTTCGTGGTGCCGAGGTCGATGCCGACCGCACGTGCCATGGTTGTGCCTCGCTTCTTACCGCTGGTTCGTACAGGGTTGAGTGGAACCGACTCAATGATGCCACGGTGACACGCAACGTCAAATCGAAGTTGAGTCAGAGCGGCGCAAGTCGGCGCGTGAGGCCGGTGATTCGGCAATCACCTGCATACCTGTCCGGTCACGGCATACCGGGAGCTGTTGCCCGAGATGCATAGATCGTGCACGCTTTACCCGTGACGACGCACGGAGACGCGGTCGGTCCGTCGGCCCTTTCCGCCGTCCCCGCCGTAACGGATGAGAAAAGCCAGGTCAGCGGTGGCCCATCAGAGCGTACGGGGACAAACCAGCCTCGACCGGCAAACCAGGGAAACCTGCCCGAGCCGGCCGCGGTGCCACCCGCCCTGGGACGCCTCGCCACCGCATTGAGTGAATTGCGCTCGGCATTGGGCGCTGTGTCGTACCCATTGGTTCTGCCCTCGGCTGAGGAAGCGCGCAGGGTGGGCGGGTCGCTGCGCTCGCAGCTCGACGACTACCTTCTGCCGCGCCTGGCCCGGCTCGACGCGCCGTTGCTGGTGGTTGTCGGCGGTTCCACCGGCGCGGGCAAGTCCACCCTGGTGAACAGCCTGGTCCAGGCGCCGGTGAGCACGGCCGGCGTGCTGCGGCCGACCACCCGGTCACCGGTGCTGGTGGCGAACCCGGCCGACCTGACCTGGTTCGGCCGCGGCGGGCTGCTGCCCGGCCTGGTCCGCACCGGCGAGCAGAGCACCGACCCGAACGTGTTGCAGGTCATCGCCGCGCCCTCGATCGGTCCCGGCGTGGCCCTGCTCGACGCGCCCGACATCGACTCGGTCGTCGACCAGAACCGCAAGCTGGCGGCACAGCTGCTGGCCGCCGCCGACCTGTGGCTCTTCGTCACCACCGCCGCGCGTTACGCGGACGCCGTCCCGTGGGAACTGCTGACCACCGCCCGGCTGCGCGGCACCGTGATCTCCCTGGTGCTGGACCGGGTGCCGGTCGACGCGGCCGCCGACATCGCCGCGCACCTGGGCGAGATGCTCACCGAGCGCGACCTCGGCTCGGCACCGCTGTTCGTGATTCCGGAAACCGGGCTGGACAGCAACGGCATGCTGCCGGAAGCCGCGGTCGGCCCGATGCGCCAGTGGTTCGCCCAGCTCTCCTCGGACGCGAACGCCCGCTCCGCGGTGGTGCGGCAGACCCTGGACGGCGCGCTCGGCGCCCTGTCCCCGGCGATGCACGGCCTGGCCGACGCGGCCGACGAGCAGCTCGCCACCGCGCAGGCGCTCGACGAGCGGGTCGCGGCGGCTTATCGCAGCGCCCGGCGCACCACCGAGGAAGGCCTCCAGGACGGCCGGCTGCTCCGCGGCGAGGTGCTGGCCCGCTGGCAGGAGTTCATCGGCACCGGCGAGTTCCTGCGCAGCCTCGAGTCGCGGGTGGGTCATCTGCGCGACCGGGTCTTCGCGGCGCTCAGCGGCCGCCCGGCGCCCGGGCGCAACCTTCAGGTCGCGATGGAATCGCAGCTGGTCACCCTGCTGCGCGGCGTCTCGGCGGACGCGGCCGAGCAGGCGTACGCGGCCTGGCAGTCGCACCCGGCCGGGGCGGCCCTGCTCGAACCCGCCCTGCAGAAAGCCGACGCCGAGCTCGCACAGCGCGCCGACCGGCTGGTCCGGGACTGGCAGCAGTGGGTGCTCGACCTGGTCCGCCGGGAAGCCGCCGACAAGCGCACGGTGGCCCGCGGAGCGGCGTACGCGGTGAACGGCGCCGGCCTGGCCGTGATGATCGCCGTGTTCACCACTACCGCGTTCATACCCACCGGCCTGGAAGTCGCCGCCGGCGCGGGAACAGCGGTCGCCGCGCAGAAGGTCCTCGAGGCCGTCTTCGGCGACCAGGCCATCCGCACCCTCGCGACCCGCGCCCGCACCGAGCTGCTGTCCCGGGTTGATGATCTACTCGCCGCCGAGGCCGCCCGGTTCACCGAGCGGACCGCGACGGTACGCCTCGAAGCCGAGCCCGGCACGCTGTTGCGCCGGGTCGGCACCGAGGTGGAGGCTGCCAGGAAGGAACTCGCGTTGACCGGACCGGGGCAATGAATCTCGTGGAACAAAAGGTGGACGCCGAGGACCTGTCCCGGCGGCTCGAGGCCCTCTCCCGGTACCTCCGGGTGACCGGGCCGTACCTCCCGGACAGTCAGCTGGTCGCGGCGCACACCCTGGTGGAGCGGGCCGGCAACCGGCTCTCGCTGTCTCTGGACCACACCGTGGTGGCGCTCGCCGGCAGCACCGGCAGCGGCAAGTCGAGCCTGTTCAACGCGCTGGCCCGGTTCAAGCTTTCCCAGGTGGGTGTTCGCCGTCCGACGACCGGCACCGCGCACGCCTGCGTCTGGGGCCCGCTGGAGCCGGCGAACCGGCTGCTCGACTGGGTCGGCGTGCTGCCACGGCAGCGCTTCGTCCGGGAAAGCGCGCTGGACGGCGACGACGAGGCCGGCCTGCACGGCCTGATCCTGCTCGACCTGCCGGACTTCGACTCGGTCGAGCGCACCCACCAGCTCGAGGTGGACCGGCTGCTCGGCCTGGTCGACCAGATCGTCTGGGTGGTCGACCCGCAGAAGTACGGCGACCGGGTGCTGCACCAGGCATACCTCTCCCAGTTCGCCTCGCACGCCGGCGTCACCATCGTGGTGCTGAACCAGGCCGACCGGCTCACCCCGGGTGACACCGAGGTGGTGCTCGCCGACCTGGGCCGGCTCCTCGAAGACGACGGCCTGACCGGCACGCCGGTGCTGGCCTCCTCGGCGAAACAGCCGGGCATGCTTCGCGACCTGCGCGGCGCCCTGGAAAAGACGGTCGCCGACCGGCAGGCCGCGCTGCGCCGGCTCGCCGCCGACCTGGACACCGTCGGCGAGGAGCTGGCCGTCACGATCGGCCCGCCGGCCGCCGAGGACGAGGTGGACCGGAGCACGATCCGCCAGCTGTCCGACTCGCTCGCCGTGTCGGCAGGTGTGCCGGCGGTGGCCGACGCGACCGCTGAGGCGTACCGGCAGCGGGCCGCCGCGGCGACCGGGTGGCCGCTGGTGCGCGGGCTCAACCGGCTGCGCCCGGACCCGCTGCGCCGCCTGCACCTGGACGAGAAAACACCTACCGACGCGGTCTCCACCGACATCGTTCCGCGTACCTCGGTGCCTGCCGCTGATGCCGCGCAGCGCTCCGCGGTCGGCATCTCGGTCCGGGCCGTCGCGTCCCGGGCCGCGGCGCCGCTGCCGGAGGTCTGGGCGCCGGCCCTGACCACCGCGGCCCGATCCCGGGCCGATGATCTGCCGGACGCGCTGGACCGGGCGGTCGCCACCACCGACCTCGGTGTGCAGCGTGCGCCGATCTGGTGGCGGGTGGTCGGTGGCCTCCAGTGGGTGCTGCTGGCGACCGCGGCAGCAGGCCTGCTCTGGTTGATCGCCGGTTACGCGATCCGCGCCCTGGGCCTGCCCGAGCTGGACAATCCGCAGGTGGGCGCGGTCCCGCTGCCGACCCTGCTGCTGCTCGGCGGCCTGCTCGCCGGGCTGCTTCTCTGGCTGGTGCTGAAACCTCTGGTGGTGGCGGGCTCGCGCCGGGCGAAGCGCCGGGCCGAACAACGACTGCGGGCCGCGGTGACCGAGGTGGCCCGTGCGCACGTCGTCGTTCCGGTGCGTGAGGTGCTGAACGCGTACGCCCAGGCGAGGGAAGCGCTCGGCGTCGTGCGTTCGGAGTAGTTCTGCCGGGTGCCGCGAGCGTAGGCTCGCGGCATGCCCGCACCCCGCCCCGTGTACGAGGCCGTTCTCCACGCGGCCCGCGACGTCACGAAACTGGGCTGCGCGCTCGACGCCGAGATGCTCGGCACCGCGCTGCTCGGCAGCATCTACTCGGTGGCCGCCGAGCGCCGCGCCGAGGCGGTCCGCGACTTCGTGGGCCGTTTCCTGACCGCAACCGAGCGGCAGCACACGCCCGAGGCCGTGACGATCCGGGAGGTCTTCGCCGCCCTCGTCCCGGACGCCGACGGAGCCGCAGGTGTCGGTCACGACGGGCGGGCCCCGTCGTGGGTAACCGAGCTGGGCCGGGTCCGGCCGACCGGCTGTTATGCGTACGGAGACGTCTACGGCGACCAGACGTCGTACCTGGTCACGTTCGCGTACGAGGACAGCGCCGGCGGCGGGCCGGAGCACGCCGTGGTGGCCATCGTGGACCACAACATCGGCATCGCGAAAGACGTCTTCGTCTCGTCCTCGGCCGAGTCGATGCTGAGCCAGGTGCGCGCGCTCTGCGACGCCGACGAGCTGATGTGGTTCCGCACCGAGGACCCGGGCCGGCTGCGCGACGAAGTGGGCCGGCACCTGGAGATCACCGACGACCTCGGCGACCTGCCGGCCGACGGTTCGCTCGCCACCGACCACGCGCTCGCGACCGCGAGGTTCGCCCTGCTGCCGGTGGTGAGCACCCCGCCGCTGGACGAGCCGACCGGCCGCACCGGCGCCGACCTGGCCCGCGACTTCGCCGACTCACCGGAGGCGGCGGCCGAGGGTCTGCCGGACACCGCGCGCGAGGCCGACCGGGCCTCGTTCGCCTTCTGCGTCAGCCTGATCCTGGACCACGCCGAGACGCTGCCCGGCGCCGATCCGCTGCGCTGGAGCCCGGCCGTGGCCGGGCTGTTCCTGCTGGATTGGGTGCACCGGCGTGCTGTGCTCGACATCGACGACGCCGCGATGCTGCCGATGGTGGTCCGCGCCTGGACGGCTTATTCGGGCCGCAAGCGTGGCCTGTCCGAGACCGCTGTGACCGGGACCAGGTCCGTGGTGGAGGAGCTGATCCCGGAATTCGTCCGTCTCTATCGGACCGGCGAGCGGCGCAGCCCGGCGACCGCCGCGGTCGCTCAGCTGATCTCCGAGGGCGTCGACCCTAACGACATGACCGCCATCGAGGCCTGGCTGGACGCCAACCGCGACGAGTGACGTCCGCGATCAGCGCTGGTTGATGTAATGGTCCTCGGCCGGCCCGGAGTGATGCCTGCCGACCCGGGTGCTCCGCTGCCAGGCGGCGCTGATCTCGGCGGACTGCTGGGTGTACTCGGCCCGGTGCGCCCCGCGGTACGGCCGGTTGTTCATCATCCGGCTCTCGCCCGAGCGGGGCTGGGTGTCATCGGCACGATTCTGGCTGAAGAGGCGGTTCATGTTGAGTCCGCGCTCCGGATAACTCTGCTCGAGGATCCGGGCGGATCGGATGTTGTACGGGCGCTCGGCCACCGCTGACCTCCGGCTGAGTTCGTCATCGTGTTCTTCACAAGGCTCTTCTTCGTCTGCGGGCACTTCGGGCAGCCCCGGCACCGTGGGGAAGTCCTGCGGCTCCTCCGGACGGGACACGTCCTCGCCCTCTTCCGGCACCACCGGCAAATCCGGCACAACAGGCAATTTACCCCGAATCGGAATTTCTCCCGGTTTTGCAGGATCCGAAATCGCCGGATTCTTCCGGACCGGTGCTGCCCGCTTGCGGGTCGGACTCTTCGGACGCGGCGAGCCCTTCCCCGCGTACCCCGGCTTTGTCTGATCTTTATCGGCCATGCCCGAAGACGGACCGGAACCGTAAGGGGGGCCACCGGAAGGCCGAGAGGCCGCCGGGCTGGAAGGCCCGACAGGCGGCGCGACGGCCGTCGGGGAAGCCGGAGACGGCGCGGAGGGCGCAGGAGTGGGCGACAGAACGGGCCAGGACGGCCCGGCGTCGATCGGCCCGCTGGACGGCGGCGGCAGGAACGGCACGTCCATGGCACCTGGCCGATCCTGCCCGGAGATCTCGTTGGACCCGGTGGTGAGCACGGCGAGCGTCGGCACCGAGGCGAGCCCGACCAGGAACGCCACCATGATCACGTAACGACGGGTCGTTCCGGAGAAGCCGTGATCCTCGCTGTATACCCCGTCGAGGCGTTTACGCAGCACCTTGAAAGGTGGTGCGAAGTCGTCTTCATCGGGCAGGTGCGGCACGCGAGAGCTCCTTGTGCGAAGAAAGATCCACCTGGATCCGTTCCGGACAAAGGGCTGAACGACGCATTCCTCTTTCGGCAGCGGCACCCCCATGCCATTCGTACTAGAGTGAGATCACAAAGACTACTAAATCGGACAAATACCCTTAACGATGCGTCAGCAGAAAACTTGATTTAGTGATCCACGCAGTCTGTAACGGCGCTCACTCCCTCTGTCAGGATGGGATCGACGGCACCGCCGCCGTCGCCCTCCGCCAACCAGCGGGGCTTCGGCGGGTTCGTCCCGGCAGAACCAACGGCCGGAAAAAGCCGCGCGGCAACCCCACCCGGGCCAGGCGCGGCCAGCCCTGAGTGGTCAGCCGCGTGGCCGGGAGACACCCGCCGCGGGGCGTGGAGAGGAAACAGGAGACACGGATGGCGAAAGGCGAGCGCGAGAAAGCCGGAAACGATGTGCCGGCCGGCGGCTTCGTCCAACTGCTGACCCCCGACGGCGAGCGCATCGCTCATGCGACCACCGCCGACGGAACCACCTACACCGTCGACTTCACCGACGAGGAATACCGCGAGCTCTACCGCGACCTGGTGACCGTCCGGCGTCTCGACGCCGAGGCTGTCGCCCTTCAGCGCCAGGGTGAGCTGGGCATCTGGGCCAGTCTGCTCGGCCAGGAGGCCGCTCAGGTCGGGTCCGGCCGGGCCCTGCGATCACAGGACATGGCCTTCCCGACGTACCGCGAGCACGGCGTTCTCTACTGCCGGGGCATCGACCCGATCATGCCGTTCGGCCTGTTCCGGGGCGTCGACCAGGGCGGCTGGGATCCGAACGAGTTCCGGTTCAACACGTACACCATCGTGATCGGCTCGCAGACGCTGCACGCCACCGGTTACGCCATGGGCATCACCATGGACGGCAAGACCGGCAGTGCCGACGGCGAGGCCGTGATCGCGTACTTCGGTGACGGCGCCACCAGCCAGGGCGAGGTCAACGAGTCGTTCGTCTGGTCCGGTGTCTTCAACGCACCCATCGTCTTCTTCTGCCAGAACAACCAGTACGCGATCTCCGAACCCCTCGAACGGCAGACCCGGGTCCCGCTCTACCAGCGTGCCGCCGGTTACGGATTCCCGGGCGTACGCGTCGACGGCAACGACGTGCTGGCCAGTTACGCGGTGACCAAGGCCGCGCTGGACAACGCCCGCAACGGACAGGGCCCGACCCTGATCGAGGCGTACACGTACCGGATGGGCGCGCACACCAGCTCGGACGATCCGACGCGGTACCGGATCTCCAGCGAGGTCGAGGCGTGGAAGGCGAAAGACCCGATCGCGCGCCTCAAGGCCTTCCTCGCCAAGCAGCGAGTCGCCGGCGAGGACTTCTTCGACGAGGTCGACGACACCGCCGGCAAGCTAGCTCTGGACCTGCGCGAACGCGTACTAGCGATGCCTGACCCACAACCGGTGGCGATGTTCGACAACGTCTATCCGAACGGCTCGCCGGAGCTGATCAAGCAGCGCGCGGCGTTCGAGGACTACCAGGCTTCGTTCGAGGGGAGTGGGCACTGATGGCCGAGACGATCAACTTGGGCAAGGCACTCAACCACGGCCTGCGCCGCTCCCTGGAGACCGACCCGAAAGTCGTGATCATGGGTGAGGACGTCGGCAAGCTCGGCGGCGTCTTCCGGATCACCGACGGCCTGCAGAAGGACTTCGGCGAGAACCGGGTGATCGACACCCCGCTCGCCGAGGCCGGCATCATCGGTACGGCGGTCGGCCTCGCCATCCGCGGTTACCGGCCGGTCTGCGAGATCCAGTTCGACGGGTTCGTCTTCCCGGCGTACAACCAGATCGTCAGCCAGGTAGCGAAGATGCACTATCGGTCCAAGGGCAACGTCCGGCTGCCGATCGTCATCCGGATCCCGTTCGGCGGTGGGATCGGCGCGGTCGAGCACCACTCCGAGTCCCCTGAGGCGTACTTCGCGCACACCCCCGGCCTCAAGGTCGTGACCTGCTCCAACCCGGCTGACGCGTACGCGATGATCCAGCAGGCAATCGCGTCGGACGACCCGATCGTCTTCTTCGAGCCGAAACGGCGTTACTGGGAGAAGGGCGAGGTCGACCTGGACCTTCCGCTCGACGGCGCGTACCCCTTGCACGCCGCGCGAACGGCCCGTCCCGGCAACGACGCGACCCTGCTCGCCTACGGCCCGATGGTCAAGGTGGCGCTGGACGCCGCCGCGGCAGCCGCCGAGGACGGCCGTGACCTCGAAGTCATCGACCTGCGCTCGCTCTCGCCGATCGACTACCCGGTGATCTTCGACTCGGTCAAGCGGACCGGTCGTGCCATCGTCGTGCACGAGGCGCCGGGCAACCTCGGCCTCGGTTCGGAGATCGCCGCCCGGATCACCGAGGAGTGCTTCTACTCCCTGGAAGCGCCGGTCCTGCGCGTGACCGGTTATGACATTCCTTATCCCGCGGCCCGCGCCGAGGAGGAGTACCTCCCCGACCTGGACCGGGTGCTGGACGCCGTCGACCGTTCGTTCGGCTGGTGAGCCCGATGTCACGGATCAAGGAATTCAACCTGCCCGACCTCGGCGAAGGCCTCACCGAGGGCGAGATCCTGGCCTGGCTCGTCAAGGTCGGCGACACCATCGAGCTGAACCAGCCGATCGTCGAGGTGGAAACCGCCAAGGCCGCCGTGGAGATCCCCGCGAAGTGGGGCGGCATGGTCACCCGGATCTTCCACGAGGCCGGCACGGTGGTCGAGGTCGGCAAGCCGATCATCGCGATCGACACCGATCCAGGCGCTTCGGACCAGGCTGCCGGCACTGCCGGCACTGCGGCCGAGGAAACCGAAGCCGGCCTCATCGGTGGTCCGGCTCCGGGCGGCCGCACGGCCGTCCTAGTCGGTTACGGCCCGAAAACCACAACAGCCAAAAGAAGAGCCAGAGTCAGTACGCCTACGCCTGCCACAAACGCAGCTACAACTCCCCCGCCTCCGGCGGCTACCGCCGATTTCCCGCCCGCACCGCCCGCAAAGGCATCGCAGCCCGTGGGGAAGGGCGTCCTCGCCAAACCGCCGGTCCGCAAGCTGGCCCGGGACCTCGGCGTCGACCTCACCTCGCTCATCGGCTCCGGCCCTGAAGGATCGGTGACGCGGGACGACGTACACAAGGCTGTGAACGAAGCGCAAGCATTCGCTGAGCCCGCGCCGATCGCGGTGGTGAATGGCGTCGCAGACGCCGGTTCGCGTGAGCAGCGCATTCCGATCAAGGGAGTGCGGAAGCTGACCGCGGCGAACATGGTCGCGTCGGCTTTCACTGCGCCGCATGTCACGGAGTTCCTCACCGTCGACGTGACCCGCACGATGAAGACGCTGGAGAAGCTGAAGGCCCGGCCGGAGTTCGCCGAGCAGCGGATCTCTCCGCTGCTGCTGGTGGCGAAAGCCGTGCTGCTGGCGATCAAGCGGTACCCGATGATCAACTCGACCTGGTCCGGTGAGACCGGCGAGATCGTGGTCAAGGAGTACGTGAACCTCGGCATCGCGGCGGCGACCGAGCGAGGCCTGATCGTCCCGAACGTCAAGGACGCCGGCCGGCTCACCCTGCCCGAGCTCGCCACCGCGCTGAACGATCTGGTGCGGACCGCAAGATCGGGCAAGACGCCACCGTCCGACATGTCCGGCGGAACGTTCTCGATCACCAACGTCGGCGTCTACGGCGTCGACACCGGCACACCGATCCTGCCGCCCGGCGAGTCGGCCATCCTGGCGCTCGGTGCCATCCGGCCGACGCCCTGGGTGCACAACGGCAAGATCAAGATCCGCGAGGTGACAACGCTCGGGCTCTCCTTCGACCATCGGATCGTCGATGGCGAACTGGGCTCGAAATTCCTCCGCGACATCGGCGCCTTCCTGGCCGACCCGAAGACGGCGATGCTCACCTGGGGTTAGATTCTTCCGTCGTCGACGGTTGCGGACTTTCGATTCTTAGGCCCATGACCCAGCTCACCCCCTGAAACTTTGGCAACGGCATCGCCAGAGGCGCATACTTCAATCAACACCGAGACGTGCGCCGAGGTGACCGCCACAAGCGGGACCGGTCGCGCTCGTCATGAGCAGGGCCGGCCAGGAGCCGGGGAAAGAAGCAGTGCCATGAGCATGATCGACCGCATCCGCCGGCGTCGGATGATCAGCCGCCAGAACCGCGCCATCGACCGCGCCATGCAGTCGGCGCCCACCCAGGCGATGCGCGACGAGATCGCCTTCTTCTCCCAGAGGCAGCCCAGCTAGGCAGCCGCGCCCGGAGCGCTTCTCGGGGGGAACGAACATCGAACGGCCCGTCCGGATCATCCGGACGGGCCGTTTCGTGTCAAAAACCACGCTTGAAGATCGGACAACAGTCCCTCCGGGGCGTACACCGGGATTCCTCACGTCGCCGACGCCCGGTACGGTTGGGCACGGTTCTCAAGCCGGCACGGCCGGTCGGCGGACAGAACCAGGGCCCTTCTTGATCGGGGCCCGGCACGGCCTGGCCGGAGAGCTGGCACGGCCCTTTGGTGGAAGGACGCCGCAGGGGTCTTGTCCGTGCAAAGCTGGCACGGCCGCAGAAATGAGGAGGCGCGTATGACGTCCGAGGGGCACCACGCCGGTCAGCCGGCCGAGGCCACGTCGGGCGGACCCGCTTCGGACGGTTACCCGTCCGACGCCGAGGGTCAGCGAGTGGCCGGTCGGGCATCAGCCCCGGCGACGCCGGCCGAGGGTTTCCCGACCTCATACGGACCTCCCCCGCAAGCCACTCCGAACGGCGGCTCGCCGTTCGTGGTCCCGCCGGTCTCCACGTTCGGCGCCGGCCCCAAGCCGGCCGGCACTCCGTACGGCTCGGCCCGCGTGCCACAGCCGGATTCCGAGGAGCCGCCCCGGCGCGACGCTTCTCCGTACGGTTCGGTGACGCCCGGCGCAGCCGGTTCCGCCGCACCCTATGGGTCGTACGGTTCGGCTGGTTCCGACCCGGCGCAGCCGGCTGAGAGTGGCGCTCTTCCGCAGCGTGGCGCTGAGAGTGGCGCTCTTCCCCAGCGTGGCGCTGGGTCTGGGCAGCCCGCTCCTGGTCAGGCTGGTTGGGCACCGCAGAACCCGTCCCCGCCGCCCGGTCTGAACACGCCAGCCGGATTGCCCGGCCTGCCCACCCGCACCCCCGGTGCCTCGGTGCCTGTCGGCGACGACTCCGGTGGCACCAGTTTCTCCGCTTTCGGTGACCAGCCGGTGCGCGTTCCCGGCGCCAGCCTCACCGACCTACCCGACGCTTCCGGTCCGAGCAGCTTCACCGCCGG
Organism: Actinoplanes sp. CA-015351; assembly: GCF_050955685.1. Classification (NCBI taxonomy): domain Bacteria; kingdom Bacillati; phylum Actinomycetota; class Actinomycetes; order Micromonosporales; family Micromonosporaceae; genus Actinoplanes; species Actinoplanes sp. CA-015351. Next base: position 85,746 of record NZ_CP192102.1, on the reverse strand, counting down.
CCCCGCGCAGAACAGCTGGATGCAGAACAACGCCCGCAACGCCGAACCCTCCGACGCGAACCGGGCGGCGACCACGTTCCCGGCCCGCCGAGGCGAAGGCGGCGGTTTCCCGCTGCGCGCCCCCGCAGGCCCCGAGGGTGGCCCCGCGACCGACCTGCCGACCCGCAACGGCGGCCAGCAGTTCGGCAACACCGGCCAGCAGTTCGGCAACACCGGCCAGCCGTTCGGCAACGACCCGCAGCCGTCCTTCGGCAACGACCCGCAGCCCTCCTTCGGCAACGACCCGCAGCCCTTCGGCTCGGCGGCGCCCGCTTCGGGCGCGCCCCAGCCGTTCGGCGCCGGCTCTGACGGCCGGCCGGCTTACGGCGCGCCGCAGCAGACCCCTGAGGGCCAGCCGTTCGGTACCGCGCCGCAGTCCGGCCCCGGTTTCGGTGGCCCGGCACAGCCCGCGCCTTCGTTCGGTGGCCCGGCACAGCCCGCGCCTTCGTTCGGTGGCCCGGCACAGCCCGCGCCTCCGTTTGGTGGGCCGGCGCAGCCCGCGCCTTCGTTCGGTGGGCCGGCACAGTCTGGTTCTGACCAGCAGCCTTCGGGTTCACCGTTCGGCGGGCCGGCTCATTCCGCGCCTGAGGGCCAGCCGTTTGGCTCGGCGCCGCAGTCCGGGCCTGGGTTTGGTTCCGCCGAGTCCTCGGACGCACCTGCCGAGCGCGACTCCGAGCCGACCGGTGGTTCCGGCTTCCCGCAGCGTGTTCCCGGTGCCTCGCTCTCCAGCGGTGGCGCTCCGATTCCCGCGCCGACGTCCGGCAGTGCCGTGCCGCAGCCGCGCGACCCGGGCGAGCGTCCCGTGGTCGGCTCGGCCCGCCCGGTCACCGCCAGCGCTTCGGTACCCGGCTCCCGCGTCGACGCCGCCGAACTCCCGCCGCCCGCACCCGCACCGCAGGCCCGGGTCTACGGCCGTCCCGCCTCGGCACCCCCCGCCGAACCGGAAACCGACGACGACAACCGCTCCGACGAACCGTCGGGTGGCTACCCGCCCGCGCCGGAGTCGTCCTTCGCCCCGGAGCGCACGGACCCCCCGTTCGCCCCGCAGCGAACCGAGGCCCCGTTCCAGCAGGACCGCAGCGCCCAGGAATATGGCTCGCCGGACCGTGGCTCGCAGGAATACGGCTCCCCGGACCGTGGCGCCCAGGAATACGGCTCGCCCGACCGGGGCGCCCAGGAGTACGGCTCGCCGGATCGTGGTGACGCGCCCTTTGGGGCTCAGCGTGCTGACTCTCCGTTCGCTTCGCAGCGGGCCGACCAGGACGAGCAGTCCGGTGGCTTCCAGCAGCGTGGCGCCGAGGACCGCTTCACCCCGCCCGGTGGTTACCCGCCGGGCGGACAGCACGGCACCGGCTTCCCGGGCCCCGCACCCCGTAACGATGAAGAGCCGAGCGGCGGCTTCGCATCCGCCCCGCTGCCCCATCGGGGTTACCCGCAGCAGCCCACCCCCGAGGACAACGGCCAGTTCGGCCAGCGTCCCGGCGAGGGACCCGGCACGGCCAACCCGTTCGGCCCGCGTCCCGGCGAGGCACCCGAGGCGGCCAACCCGTTCGGCCCGCGTCCCGGTGACGCCCCGGACGCCAACCCGTTCGGGCCTCGTCCCGGCGACGCTCCGGAGACAGCCAACCCGTTCGGCCCGCGTCCCGGCGACGCTCCCGAGGCGGCCAACCCGTTCGGGCCGCGGCCCGGTGAGAACTCGCGGCCGGGTGAGGGTCCGCAGAGCAACACCTACGGTCAGCGCGCCGAGGAGAACACCGACAGCGAGCCGAGCGGTGGTTTCGGCGGCGTCCCGTTCCAGCAGCGTGAGGGCGGCTTCGGCACCAGCGACGCCGGCGTGAGCCCGCAGTCGCCGGCTCGGGCCTCGGCCCGTGCCTCGGCGAGCGCGCGGGTCGCCCCGCCGGAAGCGCCCGGCAGCGGCGTGCCGTTCCCGGACTCCGGCAGCGTGCCTTTCCCGGGTTCCGGCGGTTCGCCGTACTCGATGCCCGGCTCACCGCAGTTTCCGTCGTCCGGCGGTCCCGCCTTCGGCAACCCGGGCTCTCCGCTTCCCCCGTACGGCAACCCGGGTTCGCCTGTTCCTGGCTTCGGCACGCCGGGTTCCCCGGTTCCCGGCCCGCCGTACAACGAGTTCACCAGCAGCCCGAACGGCCCGGACCAGTTCAACGAGCACACCACTGACATGTCCGGCCGAGGCAACTCGCCGTACGTCCCGGCGCCGGCTCTGCCGCCGATGCCCGGCGAGGCTGCTCCCGGCGTCTACCCGGGCAGCCCGGCTGCCCGTGCCACGGTCACCCCGCCCGGTCCGGAGGACACCACGAGCTGGCCCGGTCCCGAGGGCGACCAGAGCCGGTTCGAGCAATTCAAGTCGGACGAGCCTCCGGCTGCCCCGGTTCCGGTGAAGGTGAACGTGCGTACCGTGCCGGTCACCCTGGCCGTGGTGCTCGGCGCCGCGCTGCTCCTCGGCGTGGTCTTCGGCCTGGTTTCGCTGATCGCCGGTGACGACGAGTTCAGCGTGGCCCAGGGTGAGTGCGTGACCCGGACCGCGGACAACGCCCCGGTGAAAGCGGATTGCTCGACGGCCGGCGCGTTCGAGGTCGTGTCGATCGCCACTGCCAAGGAGCAGTGCGCCGACCAGGCTCAGCCCTACATCGTCGTACCCAAGGATGGCGGCGACCAGGTGCTGTGCCTGAAGCCAAAGGCTTGAGACCGAAAGCCTGATCGATCCTCAGCACAGGCCGCGGTCCCGCCGCTGGGCGGGACCGCGGGCCTGAGGCACGATGGGCGGCATGAACTCTCGTGTGCGTGCGCCCGAACTCAAGGGCCGCGGCTGGCTGAACACCGGCGGCAAGGACCTCACCCTCGCCGACCTCCGGGGCAAGATCCTGATCCTGGATTTCTGGACGTTCTGCTGCATCAACTGCCTGCACGTTTTGGATGAGTTGCGGCCGCTTGAGGAGAAGTACGGCGACGCCATCGTGGTGATCGGCGTGCACTCGCCGAAGTTCGAGCACGAGCGTGACCCGGTCGCGCTGGCCGCCGCCGTGGAGCGGTACGGCGTTCATCACCCGGTCGTCGACGACGGCGACATGCACCTCTGGCAGCAGTACGCGGCGAAGGCGTGGCCGACGCTCGCCGTGGTCGACCCGACCGGTTACCTGGTCGCCTCGATGGCCGGTGAGGGCCACGCCGAGGGCCTGTCCCGGCTGATCGACGAGCTGATCATGAAGCATGAGGCGGACGGCACCCTGCACCGCGGCGACGGCCCGTACGTTCCGCCGCCCGCTCCGGACAGCCTGTTGCGTTTCCCGGGCAAGGCAATCGAGCTGCCGAACGGGAACCTGCTGGTCTCGGACTCGGCCCGGCACTCGATCGTCGAGCTGGCCGCGGACGGCGAGACCCTGATCCGCCGGTTCGGCAGCGAGAGCCGGAACGATCCGTTCAGTGAGCCGCAGGGCCTGGTCCTGCTGCCGGCCGAGGCCAGCGAGATCGCCGGTTACGACGTGGTGGTCGCCGACACCGTGAACCATCAGCTCCGCGCGATCAACACCGCGACCGGCGAGATCACTCTGGTGGCCGGCTCCGGCAGGCCGTGGCGTTCCACGGTGGACAGCCACCCGCACGACGCGCTCGCCGCCGACCTCTCCTCACCGTGGGACCTGGCCTGGTACGACGACAAGGTCATCATCGCGATGGCCGGGATTCACCAGCTCTGGTGGTTCGACCCGATCAAGCGCACCGTCGGCGTCTACGCCGGCACGACCGTGGAGGCGCTGCGCGACGGCCCGCTTCCCGACGTCTGGATGGCTCAGCCGTCCGGCCTATCGGTCAGCCACGACGGCAAGCGGCTCTGGATCGCGGACAGCGAGACGTCAGCCCTGCGGTTCGTCGAGGAGAACACGCTGCACACCGCGGTCGGCCAGGGGCTGTTCGATTTCGGTCACGTGGATGGCCCGGCTGCTGAGGCGTTGTTCCAGCACCCGCTCGGGGTGGCCGCGCTTCCGGATGGTTCCGTCCTGGTCGCGGACACCTACAACGGCGCTGTACGCCGATTCGACCCAGCGACCAGCCAGGTTTCCACCGTCGACTCGGGCCTCGCCGAGCCGAGCGACGTACTGGTGACCAGCAACAACGATGTCCTTGTCGTCGAGTCGGCCGCGCACCGGCTGACCCGCCTCGCCCCCGGCGTGGTGCAGAAGGTCAGCGGCGAGCGGCACAAGACCGAGCGCCCGCCGTCGCACCTGGCCCCGGGCGAGGTCACCCTCGACGTGATCTTCACGCCGGCGCCGGGCCAGAAACTGGACAGTCAGTTCGGCTCGCCGCTGCGGCTCACGGTGTCCGCGTCCCCGGCCGAACTGCTGCTCGACGGCGAGGGCGTCACCACCGATCTGTCCCGGCAACTGGTGCTCAATCCGGACGTACCGAAGGGTGTGCTCCAGGTGGTGGCCCAGGCCGCGACGTGTGACGTGGACGCCGAGTACGGCGCCTGCCACCTGACCCGCCAGGACTGGGGCGTTCCCATCGTGATCGACCCGGCCGCGCCTTCCCGCCTCCCCCTGATCCTCCGGGGCATGGACGAGAGCTAGGCGAAGGCGCGTACCCGGAGGTGGCTGTCGAGGCCGGTTCGGACCGCTCGGGCCAGCTCGACGGCGCCCGGGGTGTCGCCGTGCACGCAGATCGAGCGGACCGGGAGGGCCACCACCGTCCCGTCGGCGGCGACCACCTCGCTGCTGACCGCCATCCGCACGACCCGGTCGACCACGTCGGCCGGGTCGTGCACCAGCGCGTCCGGTGACGATCGGGGCACGAGCCGGCCGTCGGGCAGGTATCCGCGATCGGCGAAGCCCTCGCCGACGACGGTGAGCCCGGCCTCGGCAGCGGCCACGGCCAGCACCGAGCCGGGCTGGCAGAGCACCGGCAGCGCCGGATCCCAGGCGAGCACGGCGTCGACCACGGCACCGGCCTGCAGTGGGTCGACCGCAGCGGTGTTGTAGAGCGCCCCGTGCGGTTTCAGATAGCGCACATGAATGCCGGCTGCCCGGCAGAACGCTTCGAGGGCGCCGATTTGGTACAGGATGTCGTCACGCAGTTCGGTCCGTGCGTAGTCGATCCGCCGGCGACCAAATCCGGCCAGGTCGCGGTACCCGACCTGCGCGCCGACGGCGACGCCCTTCTCGGCAGCCGTCCGGCACACCCGGTGCATCGTGGCCGGATCGCCCGCGTGGAATCCACACGCCACGTTTGCCGAGGTCACTACGTCGAGCAGGGCGTCGTCGTCGCCAAGTCGCCAGGCGCCGAAGCCTTCGCCGAGATCGGCGTTGAGATCAATCGAGGTCACGTAGACGTACCGTAGTCCCCCGGCCGGACCGGCAGTGTTCCATCTGTTCGGCATTCGTGCACCAAACCTGCGGCGCGAAGGTGCCCACACGTCGTACTTTCATGGAGAAATCACCAGGGATGGCCCATCGTATCCGGCGTCACTACCCGCTAGTAACCTACGGTGTCGTAACCTGGAGCGCGTGACGACCTCAGCCCCGTTCCGGATGAAGCCTGCCGACCTCGGCAAGCCGCGACTGCGCGGCCGGTTGCATCAGTACGCGTTCTTCGTCGCCCTGGTCTGCGGCATCGTGCTCTGCTCGATCGCACTCACCCGACCAGGGATCGGCCCGTTCATCAGCTGCCTGATCTACAGCATCACGGTCTGCGGCCTATTCGGCACCAGCGCGCTGTACCACCGGCGGGTCTGGAGCGAACGCGGCTATCAGATCATGCGCCGGATGGATCACTCGATGATCTTCATCTTCATCGCCGGTACCTACACACCGTTCTGCGTCCTGCTGCTGAACGACACCAAGGCCACCTGGATGCTCAGCCTGGTCTGGATCGGCGCCCTGGGTGGCGTCGCCCTCAAGGTGATCTGGCCGCACGTGCCGCGCTGGGTGGGCGCTCCGCTGTACGTGGCGCTCGGCTGGGTGGCGGTCGCCATCATCCCGGACGTTTTGCACGTCAGCGTGACCTGCCTGGTCCTGATGATCGTCGGCGGCGCGATCTACACAATCGGCGCGGTTTTCTACGCGCTGCGCCGGCCCAACCCGTGGCCGACCGTCTTCGGTCACCACGAGTTCTTCCACGCCTGCACGCTGGTCGCGGCCATCTGCCACCACATCGCGATCTATTTCGCGCTATATGCGTAAAAGCCCGGGTCCAGTTCGGACCCGGGCTTTCTAGCTAGATCAGGAGTACGCCGGGGGCGGCGGCGGGGGAACATCGTCGTTACGGCGGACCTCGCGGTACTCGCTGGTGTAACCGGCGCCGGCGACCGGCTGCTGCGTCCGGGTCACCACCGTGCGACGACGGCTGTTCCAGAACCACAAAGTGATGACAAGACCGGCCAGGCCGGCCAGCATCAAGATCCAGCCGATCACGTTGATGTCCAGGCCACTGATGTCCGCCTCCACGGCGAACGCCAGGATCGCGCCCAGAGCCAACAGGAAAATGCTCGCGCCGATGCCCATCTGACCCTCCTCGGGTGGTGTCCGCCCGGCCGGGCCCTCAGCGCTCGACCGTGATGAATGCGTCGAACGACCGTTTACCCGCCCGCTCGAAATTCCAATCAGGCAAGCTGTTCCCATGACCTTGCGAACGCTCATCCTGCTGCGCCACTCCAAGGCTGAGACGCCCGGCGACCTCGTCGACTTCGACCGTTCGCTCACCGAGCGGGGTGAGTCCGACGCGGACGCGGCTGGTGCGTGGCTCGCGGACGCGCGACTGCACCCGGACTTCGTGCTCTGCTCGCCGGCCCGGCGTACCCGGCAGACCTGGCAGACCGCTGCGATCGCGCTGGCACAGGGCGAGAACGGGCAGGTGTCACCCGAGGTCCTCTACGAAGAAGGTCTGTACCTCGGTGGGCGTACCGAAGTCTTTGATCTTCTTCGTCGGGTTCCGGAGACCGTGCGGACGGTTCTGCTGGTCGGGCACAATCCGACGGTGTCCGAGGTGTCCGCGCTGCTGCTGCCGGACGACCAGTTCACCGGCACGGTCGTCGAGATGAAGACCTCCGGGCTCGCCGTGCACAGCGGTGAGAAGCCGTGGTCGGAGACCCAGCCCGGGGCGATGCGCCTGGCACGCCAGCACACCGCCCGGGGCTGAGAACTATTTGCGGTACCAGGTACGGATCGACGTGTAGGTGACGTTGCCGAGCTTGTCGTAAGCGCGTACCCGTACCTTCATGGTCTTTTTCTGGTTTTTGGTGTTGACACTGAGGACATAACCGGATTTGACGTCCTTGGCGACGACCTTGCCGTTGACTATCAGCTCGACCCGCGCGATGCCTGACGTGTCGGTGGCCTTGACGTAGACCTTGACCGTGCCCTTGACCTTGGCCTTGTTCTTGGGAGCCTTGGTAATCGAGAGCGTCGGCGCCTTGTTGTCGGCGATCACGGTCCGCGTGTACGTGCGGGTGTTGCCGAGCTTGTCGGTCAGCTTCCAGGTCAGCTTGACGTTTCCGCTGGCCTTGCCGGTCGCGACCTTCCGCGAGGTGCCTGCGCCGAGGTACTTGCCGTTGGCCCACAGCTCGGCCTTGGCGACCCCGCTCACGTCCTTCGCTCCGCTGAGCGAGCTGGTGAAGGTGCCACGGACCTTGGCGTTCGGGGCCGGGCTGATCGACGTCACGGTCGGGCCCTCGTTGTCCACCACGACGGTCCGGGTGAATCGGGTGATGTTGCCGGACGCGTCGGCCGCCTCGACCACGAGCTGTCCACGGTTCGGCGTTACGCTCGCCGTCCACTCGCCGGAGACCTTCTTCATCGCCACGCCGTTGACCTTGGCGGAGGCGACGTCCGCGGAACCGCGGAACCGCACCGTTGCCGCACCCCGGATGTGAGCGTTTGCCGCCGGGGAGACGATGATGCCCGTCGGTCCGGCCGTGTCGACCCGGACGACGGTGGTGGCCCCGTCGGTCTTGCCCGCGAAGTCGGTCACCCGGAACGACACCGCGAGGTCGCCGGAGAAGCCGGCCGGCGGCGTGAACCGCAGTTTTTCCCACGGGTTCCGGATGGTCGTCGTCTTGCCGGCGACGGTCATCTCGATGAGCGCGAAACCGTAGTCGTCGGTGACGGTCGGCTGCACGTCGATCGGCTTCGCGATCAGCTGGCCGGCGGTGAGGCCGGTCGCGGTGATCTCCGGGTCGGCAGCGTCGTCGCCGGCCACCGCGTGGACGGCCTTGCCGGCGTTCAGCACCGGAAGCCGCTGCGGGGTGGAGGTGGTTCCGACGATCGCCTTGCGCACATCGTCGGCGGTCGCACCAGGCTTCGACGAGAGGGCCAGCGCTGCGGTGCCGGCCACCACGGCGGTGGCACCCTCCACCCCGTTGAGGTACGTCTTCTCGCCCTTGTGGTTCGTCGCAGGCGCGCCCTCGGCCGCGGCGACGTCGATCCAGCGGTCCCCCGCGGACTCGTAGTTGCTGCGCCCGGTGGTTCGGCCGGACGTGTCGACGGCGCTGACCGCCAGCACGGGCTCGGTGGCCGCCGGGTAGACGGGCGAGCCGCTGTACGCGTACTTACCGGCCGATGCGACGAGCAGCACGTCCCTGTCCAGCGCGTACTGGACCGCCTCGTCGATCAGCTGGCTGTTCGACGAAACGGAGGCGGACGTCGTGATGACCTGGGCGCCGTGGTCGGCCGCCCAGACGATGCCGGCCGCGAGCTCCGCGGAGAACCCGAGGACCCGGTCCCCGTTCTGGTAAGCGATCTTCACCGGCATGATCCGGCAGCTCGGGCAGACCCCCGAGTCCCCGGCGATGACGCCGGCCGCCATCGTCCCGTACCCGTCCTTGTCCGAGCTGTCCTCGCCCATGTCCGGGTATTCGGGAAGCATGACGAACGGCAGCCTCGTGGCGTCGACACCGGAGACCAGCCGGCTCGCCGGCAGATCACTGTTCGGCGTGACACCGGTGTCCAGGACTGCCACGGTCACCGGGTCGCTCCCGGATTTGCCCCGCGGCAGCTGCACTGTCTGCAGCTCACGGCCGGTCAGCGGCGCCTGCTCCGAGGTGTGCAGGCCGAGGACCTGCTCGCGCTGCGCGTACCGGAAGTGCTCCGGCACGGCCGCGTCCACCTTGTTCATGAGCGCGGAGAAGTCATCGTATTCAAGGTCGGCGCGGACGGCGTCCAGCCCGGGAATCCACTCGGTACCGCCGTTGAGCTCGAAGCCCAGGCTCTTCAGGAGTTTGTCCGGATCGGTGCCCGGCTTGACGCCGATGGTGAAGGGCAGAGCCTTCGATGCCGCGGCCGCCGGCGTAGCGATTGTTGTGATTGCGCCAGTCACCAGGACGGCAGCAAGACCTAACGAAATTGCACGCAATGATTGGCCCTCGTAGCCATAGACATCAGCGTTCGATCATATAGACGTACGTCACCGGCGCCAGGTGCGGGTCGCTGTGTCCGAGACGTTGCCGAGCTTGTCGTATGCGCGTACCCGTACCTTCATGGTCTCTTTCTGGTTTTTGGTGTTGACACTGAGGACATAGCCAGATTCGACGTCCTTGGCCACGACCTTGCCATTGACGATCAACTCGACCTTCCTGATGCGGCTCGGGTCCGACGCCTTCACCACGAATACGACAGTGCCTTTGACCTTCGCCTTGTGCTTGGGCGCCTTCGTGATCTTGACGGTCGGCCCTTTGTTGTCGGCGATCACGGTCCCGCCCGGCACCGTCAGCACATTGCCGACCACGTCGCTGACCTTCCAGACCAGCTTCACGTTGCCGTTGTAGGTGCCCGTTTTGACCTTGAGTTCGAACGGCGCCCTCGTGTCAGCACCGATGTACTTGCCGTTCGCCCACAGCTCGGCTTTCGCCACACCGTGGTGGTCACGGGCGCTCACATCGGCAGTGAAAGTCCCGCGTACCCGAGTTCCGGTCTGCGGAGCGACGCTAGCGCCGAAAGGAGGCTCGTAGTCCGAGATCACTGTCTGCCACACCGTGGCGCTGTTACCGATCTTGTCGGTGGCTTTGAGCTCCAGAGTCCAGCCCAGCGGCGTGACCAAGCCCTTCCACTGGTTCGTATCGGCTACCCGGATCATCCGCTCACCCTTGTGGACGCCGTAGATTTCGGCGATGTCGGTATCCGGCGAGGAGACGGTCACCGCGACCTTTCCCCGGTACACCTGGTGCTTCACCGGGCTGACGATCGTGATCCGCGGTGCCCGGGTATCCACCTGGAGGGTCGTGCGCAGCTCAGCCGTATGGCCGGCGTAGTCGTACGCCTTCAGCGTGACCGGCATGGCACCGGCGAAGTTCGCGGACGGGATGAACAAGAACTGCCAGTTGCTCTGCACCGCCCGGCTGATGACTTTGCCCTGGTACAGCAGATCGATTCGCTCGATGGCGTGATCGTCGGCGACAACTGGGTTGAACCACACGCCTTCGGAACCGAGTACCTGATTCGGATCGACCCCGGCCGAGGAGAGCACCGGAGGAACAGCGTCGGTGCCACCGAGGTCGTAGACCACCTTGGCGGCGTTGACTACCGGCGGCGAGCCAGCTTCCATCCCGGAACGCACTTCGGCATCCCGTTGGATCAGGTTTCGTACCTCGGTCGCGGTTGCGGACGGCTTCATCGCCAACGCGAGCGCCGCGACACCCGCGACCACTGCGGTGGCCGAGGAGGTGCCGCCGAGCTGCTTCTTCACACCGTCCTTGCCGATCGCCAACTGGCCGGTGCTCGCGGCGACGTCCACCCATCGGTCCGACTCGGTGTTCCGCGGAATCGCGTACCGGCCCACGGCGAACGCCGGTTCGAACGCCGCCGGGTATCGGTGCGCAGTGTCGTACGCGTTACCGGCCGAAGCCACGACGAGAGCGCCCTTGGCTGCGGCGTGATCCACCGCGTCCCGCAGCAGAAGGCTGTTCGAGGTGGTGCTGAGCGAGAGGTTGATGATCTGCGCACCGCGATCGGCCGCCCAGGCGACACCGGCGGCCACGTCGGCGGTCGTTCCCTGAGCCGGAGCTGTTCCATCGCCGGCGAGAACCCGGACCGGCATGATCCGGCACTTCCCGCAGACACCCGCAGCGCCGGCGTTGTTCTCCCGGTCTCCCGCGATGATGTTCGCGACCAGCGTGCCGTGTCCACTCTCGTCGGACGCGTCGGTGTCGAGGCCGACGAAGTCGTAACCCTCGGTCAACCGGTCAGCGGTCAGCGGTCAGGTCGACGGTCCGGCTGACACCGCTGTCGACGACTGCAACGGTGATGTCGGGGCTGCCAGTCGTCCAGGTCCAGGCCTGCGGAATCTCCGAGGTGTCGAAACCGATGTTGCCCTTCTCGCTGTCAGCCTGGACCAGAGCGCCTCGCTGCGCGTAACGCACCCCGGCCGTGCCACCCAGCGCGGTGAGTACTGCGGTGACCCGATCCGCCGGCACGTCAGCGGTGATCGCGTCGAGGCCTTCGACTGGGATGGGCGCCGGCAACGTCTGGGCCGAGTGCTGACACGATCGCCGCCAGATCCGCGCCGACGTCAAGGCCGACGTCAAGGCGTACCGGATCAGCGTCGGCCGCGAAGGTGGGAGCAGGTACCCCCACACTCAGCAAAACCGCTACAAGACATGAAGAAACGACCCGCACCAACGCCCCCGTACACAAGATCATGAATCTTTTGGGGATGATACGGCACCGTATACACGGTACGCCAGCAGCGAAAAGTGACAACGAAGGCCGGCGGACGCCATTGTCCGCCGGCCTTCGTCTTTTCAGGAGAGTGGGAAAAGCTTGTGCACCGCGAGGATCAGAAAGCGTCCTCGGGCAGGTCCATCACATCGAGGTTCGTGTTCTCGATGATGCGACGGTCGGAGCCGATCCGGGGCAGGATCTCGCGGACGAAGAAGCGAGCCGCCGCCACCTTGCCGGTGTAGAACGACTTGTCCGACTCGGACAGCTCGGTGTTCAGCGCGTTCAGCGCCACCTCGGCCTGGCGCAGCAGCAGCCACGCGAGGACGACGTCACCGAGAGCCAGCAGGATCCGGCGTGAGCTCAGGCCGATCTTGTAGAGCTCACGAGCCTCGCCGCCCTGGACCTCCTGGAGCCAGCCCAGCGTGATGCCCAGGATCTGCTGCATCTCGCCGAGCGCCTTGCCGAGAGCCAGCCGCTCGTTCTTGAGCTGACCGTTGCCGGCCTCGCTCTCGACGAAGCCCTGGATCTCCGCGGCGATGGTGCCGAGCGCCCGGCCGTTGTCCTTGACGATCTTGCGGAAGATCAGGTCGAGGCTCTGGATCGCGGTCGTGCCCTCGTACAGGGTGTCGATCTTCGCGTCCCGGACGTACTGCTCCAGCGGGTAGTCCTGCAGGAAGCCGGAACCACCGAAGGTCTGCAGCGACTCGTGACCGAGCAGTTCGTACGCCCGCTCGGAGCCGACGCCCTTGACCAGCGGAAGCAGGAAGTCGTTGATCTTGTTCGCGATCTTCGCGGCCTTCTCGTCGCCGGCCGCGGTCGCGATGGCGACCTTGTCCTGCCAGGTCGCGGTGTAGATGACCAGGGCACGCAGACCCTCGGCGTACGACTTCTGCAGCAGCAGCGAGCGGCGTACGTCAGGGTGGTGGGTGATGGTGACGCGCGGTGCGGCCTTGTCGGTGTTCTGCACCAGGTCGGCGCCCTGTACGCGGTTCTTCGCGTACTCCAGCGCGTTCAGGTAACCGGTCGACAGGGTGGCGATCGCCTTGGTGCCGACCATCATCCGGGCGTTCTCGATGATCATGAACATCTGCCGGATGCCCTGGTGCACCTCGCCGAGCAGCCAGCCCTTGGCCGGGGTGCCGTGCTCACCGAAGGTCATCTCGCACGTGTTGGAGACCTTGAGGCCCATCTTGTGCTCGACGTTCGTGGCGTAGACGCCGTTGCGCTCGCCCAGCTCGCCGGTCTCCGCGTCGAAGTGGTACTTCGGCACGATGAAGAGCGACAGGCCCTTGGTCCCGGGGCCACCGACGCCCTCGACGCCCACCGGGCGGGCGAGCACGTAGTGGATGATGTTGTCGGTGAGGTCGTGCTCACCCGAGGTGATGAAGCGCTTGACGCCCTCGATGTGCCAGGAGCCGTCGGCTTGCGGGATGGCCCGGGCCCGACCGGCGCCCACGTCCGAACCGGCGTCCGGCTCGGTCAGCACCATCGTCGAGCCCCACTGCTTCTCCACGAAGAGCTTGGCCCACTGCTTCTGCTCCTCGGTGCCCTCGGTCCACGCCACGTTGGCGAAGGACGGGCCGGACGAGTACATCCAGATCGGGGCGTTCGCACCGAGGATCTGCTCGGCGACGGCCCACACGAGGCTGCGGGGCGCGGGCGTGCCGCCGAGACCGGTCGGCAGGTCCAGCCGCCAGAACTCGGACGCCATGAACGTCTCGTACGACTTCTTGAACGACTCCGGCAGCGGCGCGGTGTTCGTCGCCGGGTCGAAGACCGGCGGGTTGCGATCCGCTTCGGTGTAGCTGGCGGCGAGGTCCTCCCGGGCCAGCCGGTCCACCTCGGCGAGCACGTCGCGGGCGCTTTCCAGGTCGAATTCGTCGAACGGCGCCTGGCCGAGCGACTTTTCCGCTCCGAAGACCTCGAACAGGTTGAACTGGAGGTCCCGAAGGTTGCTCTTGTAGTGCGTCATCGTGCTTGGCCCCGCTCTCCTGGACGCGAGTTACCCGTCAGTAACCCCACTGTATTACCCATCGGTAGGTAGCGACAACCCGGGCAGGGTTTCCGGCAAGACCCACCGGGTAGGGGGTCTGTCCGCCGGTTCGTGGGCCAAATGCCGCCGATCGGGTGGCTTACCTGACCACCGTTCGGCCATTTGCGGACTTCGACCCTCAGAACCACGTATCGCTCGCCGATGAGGTTCGTTTCTCCGGATAGACAGCGAAGAACGTTTCGCCGACACCCAGGGGGACGCGATGTTCGCCACGATCAAGAACCTGATCCCGGAGCCGCGCCAGGCCAGCCAGCCCCGCCATTACGTCGGACGGCATCGACAGCCCGAGACGGTCCCACCAGCGCCGGCGCCGACCTCCCCGGCAGCGCCAGAGCCTGACGAGACCACGGCGGCATAAGAACCGCCTTCGAGGAGGCGGCTTAGAACCGCTTTTGAAGAGGCGGCTTTAGAGCCGCTTTTGAAGAGGCGGCTTAAGAGCCGGCGGCTCCGACTTCCCAACTCGGCACCGACACGGCAGCGTCGCCGTCCGGGCCCACATATTCCAGCAGAACCAGGGCGATGTCGTCCTCGAGCCGGCCGTAGACCCAGTCGACGAGCGCGGTCTCAAGCGACGCCAGGCCGTCCCCGACCGTGCCGTGCCCGAGCAGTCGCCAGGCCCGGTCCGCAGTCGGGAAGAACTCGCCCTCGCGGCGAGCTTCGCCGAGCCCGTCCGTGAAGAGCAGCAACCGGTCGCCAGGCTCCAGCCGCTCCACCCGCGCCTTGACCTCGGGCATGAAGCCGAGCGGTGGCGCCGGCGCCGGGGGCTCCAACGGAATGACCTGGCCCCGGCGCAGCAGCAACGGCGCCGGATGTCCACAGTTCACGATGGTGAGTGTGCCGCCGCGCTCCTCAACGAGCGCGGCGGTCACGAAGTCCTCGTCGCCGACACTGCGAGCCACCGCCCGGTCCAGGTCCGCCACGATCGACTTGAGATCAGGCCGTTCGTACGCGACATGCCGGTACGAGCCCAGCACGATGCTCGCCAGCCGAACCGCGTCCAGACCCTTGCCCCGGACGTCACCGATGATGATCCGGACCCCGTACGGCGTGTTCAGCGCCTCGTACAGGTCTCCGCCGATGTCCGCCGCAGCGGTGGCCGAGATGTAGCGCCCGGCCACCGAGAGCGCTCCCACTTGCGGCCCGATCGGGCGCAGAACCGCTTGCTGAGCCACCGAGGCGAGCCGCAGCAATTCGGCGATCCGATCCGCCTGGCGCTCCCGGATGGTGGCCCCGGCCGCCGCGACACCTGTCGCGAGCATGATCCCCATCAGGTTGACCACACTAGCCATGCCGTGACCGCCGGAAGCGCCCACGAAGATCGCGCCGACCACGGTGGCCACCACGCCGACACCGAGCACGACCTGCCACGCCGCGAAGACAGCGGCGAGGAACGGCACGGCCGCCAGCAGGCCGACGAACTCGGCGGAATCAGGGTCGGTGAACTCCACGGCGGACACGACAGCGAGCATCACAATGGCCGCGCCGAGTCCGGCGCGGTTCCCTGGGCTCATCGGGCGTCGGCCCGGCAGCAAAGTAGGCATAGTTCCGCCGAACAGCATGCCCGATGCAGGTGTCCTCAGGCATCATCTTGACCCCTAGGCTGAGGCGGTTCTGTCCACCTGTTAGTACCGGCGTCATTCGGTCGGTCCAGGAAGAACCGGTCCTCGGTGACAGGATGTTGGTGTGAGCACCGATCTGCGTGATCTTCTGCGTTCCGCGTTTCGCTGGACCAACCCCGGCCCGAACAGCGAATATCTCGTCAGCGACCGCTCCGGTTGGTGGCGCGAACCGAGAATTTTGGACGGTCTCGGTCCAGCACTCGCTGATCTTTTCCGGTCGGAGCGCCCCACTGTTGTGGTCTCGCCGGAAGTCACCGGATTTATGCTCGGCCCGCTCGTGGCGCGCGCCCTCGGAGTCGGTTTTGTCGAGGCGTACCGAGCCGGAGCCCGCCGGCCGATCGCTGAGCCGATGATCTGGGTCGAGGTCCCCGCCGACCACCGCGGCGACGTCCAGCACCTGGGCGTGCGCGAGCGGCTGATCTCCCCCGACGACCGCGTCCTCATCGTCGACGACTGGGCCTCGACCGGCGCACAGGCTCGTGGCCTGCGAACTCTTGTCGGTGATCGCTATGTCGGAACCGCCGTGATCGTCGACGAATGCCCGCCCGCCGTCACCGCCGAGCTCATCATCCGAAGCCTGCTGTCCGGGTCCGACCTGGACCCGTGATCCAGGCCGCGAGGCCCTCACTCTTTCCTCGCGGCCCATTTGGTACGCGCTAAGCGCCGGGCCGCACCCGCTGATAATCGGCGAGCGCGCCACGCGTCGGGTGCCAGCCGGTGGCGGTGTAGACAGCGAGCCCCCGCTGCACGTACGGGTCCTCGGCGATCAGCGCCTCGGCCTCGGCCGCAGTGTCGACGTCCAGCAGGATGATGCCGCCGGCAGCGGGATCCTGGCGCCCGGCGGCGACCGAGAACCCACCCTTCTCCAGCCCGTCGACGAAGGCCAGGTGGTCCTCGCGAGCAGCGTCCACCTCAGCGAGCGGCTTCAGGTACTTCGAAATCATCAGATACACGTCGCTCATCGTAGATCCGCGTCCGGCCCGATCGGGTGATGGATGGATCAGCCGTCGAGCGAAATGCCCGAGATATCCGCAGGGTGACGATTTGCCCCGGCGGAACCTACCGTTGCAGGTGTGCAGATCCAGATCACCGCGGCCCCCGACCCGGTCCTGATCGCGGCCGCCGTCCGGCGCGGCCTGCGCCGATCCGTGCTGCTGGCCCGCTCCGCCGGCTGGGCCGGCCTGCTCGCCGCGGCGTTCGTCCTGGTGACCACCGGCAGCCTCAGCCCGGCGCTGCTCGCGATCGGC
This sequence comes from Actinoplanes sp. CA-015351, assembly GCF_050955685.1. Taxonomy (NCBI): domain Bacteria; kingdom Bacillati; phylum Actinomycetota; class Actinomycetes; order Micromonosporales; family Micromonosporaceae; genus Actinoplanes; species Actinoplanes sp. CA-015351. The sequence continues at coordinate 69,131 of NZ_CP192102.1, read as the reverse complement.
GCCGTCCTGGCGGTCGGCGTACCGTTGATCATGCTCAACCGGACCGCCCGCCGGACGATGCGCGGTGGCCGGCCCACCACGTACGAGATCAGCGAAGGTGGCATCGCCTGCGCCGACGAGCAGAGCCGTCACTCGTACGCATGGCCTGCGATTCGTTCGGTTGACGAGCTTCCCGGCCAGCCGGTGTTCGGCTTGGTTGACGGCCGCTTCCTGCCGGTGCCGACCATGAGCGTCACCACCGCCCAGGTCGATCAGATCCTCGCCGTTGCCGCGACCCACGGCCTGGCCGTCAGCTCGTCGACCAGATCCTTCAGCTCATCGGCCAGATCCTTCAGCTCGTCGGCCAGATCCTTCAGCTCGTCGGCCAGGTCCGGAAGTTCATTGCCGATCGGCTAGCGGTTGGACCGCGCTGGCCCTGGTACCGCGACCCGTAGACCGACGACCCATAGGGGTGCTCAGCCGGGCTGGACAGCCGGAAGATGCAGAGCTGGCCGATTTTCATGCCCGGCCACAGCTTGATCGGCAGGTTCGCCACATTGGAAAGCTCCAGCGTGACGTGCCCGGAGAACCCGGGGTCGATGAAGCCGGCCGTCGAATGCGTCAGCAGGCCGAGCCGGCCGAGGCTGCTCTTGCCCTCCAGCCGCGCAGCGAGCTGCTGACCGAGGCTGATCACTTCCAGGGTGGACGCCAGAACGAACTCACCCGGATGCAACACGAACGGCTGACCATCGGAGACCTCAACCGACGCGGTCAGCTCGTCCTGCTGCTCGGCGGGGTCGATGTGCGTGTAGAGGTGATTGTTGAACACCCGGAAGAAGCGGTCCAGCCGCACGTCGATACTGGACGGCTGCATGAGCGACGGCTCGAAAGGCTCCAGCGAGAGATCCCCGGATTTGATCTCGGAGACCAGGTCACGGTCGGAGAGCAGCATCGCAACACCATACCGACCTGCCCATATCGGCGTGTTCAGTGGATGACTCGAACAAATGTTCGATAGACTGCTCCCATGGCAACCTGGTCCGATTTCGCCGCCGCCGAGCCGCTGCTCGCCGCCGGCATCCGTGCGCTCATGGAGCAGTACGGCCCCGGCATGGGATACCTCGCCACCGTGCGCCCCGACGGCGGCCCCCGGGTGCACCCAGTCTCGCCCGTTTTCACCGACGACGGCCTCTACTGCTTCATCGTCGACTCACCCAAACGCCGCGACCTGGAGCGCGACGGCCGTTACGCCCTCCATGCGTACCCACCGGAGGACAACGACGACGAGGCCACCATCACCGGCCACGCCATCGGCGTCACCGACCCGGCGACCATCACCCACCTCGCCGGCACCCTGCATGCCTCACCTGACGTCGACTGGAGCCTCTTCGAGCTGACCATCGACACCGCCATGCTCCGCCACCACGGCCCCGCCGGCGCCCTGCCCCTCGCCGCCACCCCGTTCGCACCAGCGTTCGCCCAGACATGGCAGGCCCCGAGAAACTTACGCAGAACCCTGGCCGTCGCCAGCTGACAAGCCGGGGCGGTCCCGCCGCACAGTCGGATAATCAGGTACAGTGGGGCCGCTTGCGGGTGTAGTTCAATGGCAGAACATCAGCTTCCCAAGCTGACAGTGCGGGTTCGATTCCCGTCACCCGCTCGGGTTTGAGGGGCGCGTGTCCACGGAAAGCGTGGACCGCGTCCCCTCGCATTTCTGCCTGGGGGCCGAGCCCCCAGACCCCCACGGTGCGTTCCTCTCGCCCTTTGTGGGCACACCCTCCGGCGATACCCTTCGGGGCTTCATTCGCGCGGCGGTCGCCCAATGTGTCGTGCCAGGGGAGCATCGCGGCCGATCTTGGTCCCTGGCGGATCTTGGAGGCACCCCGCCCCGCCCCGCGCCGCGCCGCGCTCTGCCCGCCCGCTCTGCCGAGCCCGCTCTGCCGCGCCCGCCCGCTCTGCCGCGCTCTGCCCCGCCCGCACTGCCGCGCTCTGCCCCGCCCGCACTGCCGCGCTCTGCCCCGCCCGCACTGCCGCGCTCTGCCCCGCCCGCTTTGCCCGCCCGCTTTGCCCGCCCGCTTTGCCACGCCCGCCCCGCGCTGCCCCGCCCCGCGCTGCCCCGCCCGCTCTGCCTCGCCCCGCGCTCTGCCCGCCCGCTTTGCCCCGCCCCGCGCTCTGCCCGCCCGCTTTGCCCGCCCGCTTTGCCCGCCCGCCCTGCCGCGCTCTGCCTGGATCTTGTGGACTTTCCCGCAGACGTGGCGGCACAACTCCACAAGATCGAACAGGCCTAGCCGATCTTGCGGAGTTACGCGCAAACGGTTCGCCGAACTCCACAAGATCGGCGAAGCACCCCCGCTCACCACGTCGAAACCGTGAGCATCGCGCCATAAGTCTCCAAAGATCGGCACGTCCACCCGCTGTGGCGGCACAGCCTCACCACAAAGCGCACCAACCATCCGAAACCGACATGCCGCCGACGGCTGCCCCGCAAACTCGTGCACTCGTGGTCGTTCGGCCGGCCGAACCGCACAAGATCTCCGAGCGGCACCCTCGCACCGTGGGGCGATCCGAGCAAAATTCGCTGGCGGCCGCGGCAAGCTCACAAGACCTGGTCTTCCGGCGCGCGAAAGCCCTGCTACGTCAGCTCGTGATGGTCAGGAAGACGTTGTCGATTGCGCCGGCGAACTGGTCGTTACCCGGGGCAGCGCCCTTGCCGCCCACCCTCAGCGGCTCGGCGTTGGCGATCGACAACAGTGGCGGGATCGGGACCCAGGCCCTCAGCACCCCGTCGACGAACATGATCAGGCGGTTGGGGGTGCGGCGGCATTCCAGGGCGTGCCAGGTGCCGTCGGCCACGTCCATTGTTGGTTCGGCTCGATAGATCCGGGCTCGCTGGCCGGCGACCACGCAGCTCGGGTGGCCCTGTCGGTGGTCGACCTGCAGCTTGAACTGGCTAACCCCGCCGACCGAGTACCCCTTCTGCAGCACGTTCGCGCCGTCGGCCAGGTCCGCGTGTGTCATCAGGACGGACGCGCCATATCGGAGCGCCCGGCGGCCCGGGTTCAGGGTGTCGTCGCGTACGCCCTCAAGGATGGCTCGGGGGCAGTCGCGCTCCCGTGGCAGCGTGCACCGGTCCGGGTAGTCGACGGCTAAGCCACCGCCCTGGCGTACGAGCCGCAGCCTGCCGCCGTTCTGGCCGAGGGGCCGCAGCTCGTACCGTCCACGGAGGTCGGCGATGGGTCTGCCCACGCCGTTGTCGAAGTCGTATCGGAGGCTAACCGGGCCGCCTGCGACCCGAACCTGGCCGGGAGTTGATCGCGCAGAGACGGATCCGGCGCTGTCCAGCACACCCGCAAATGGCTCCAGCACACCCGCTGAAGGCTTCAGGACACCGGCCGAAGGCTTCAGCACACCGGCCGAAGGCTTCCGGACACCCACTGAAGGCTCCAGCACACCCGCCGGGGGCGGCGCGGCGGCCGGGCCACTGGCCTCGGCCGGGAGATGATTAATCAACAGCAGAGCGCAGCTGAGAACGAGTGTGGCTGACAGGGCGCCGAGCGGAAAGACGCGCCGTCTTTTGTGAAGCATGGGGTTATTGTCCGGATTATCCGGGCGAGCGCCGCTTGAAACTCCGCGTGTGAGCGATTGCACCCTTACGCGTTCGGTCGAACAACCGAGGCGGAAGCCACCGAACGAGTCAGCGGATCTTCGCGGCCGCTCCCGCCGGCTCGCCGACGACGGCATGCAGCACGTCGTCCAAAGTGATCACTCCGAGCGGTCGGCGCCCATCGCTGACCAGCACGATATGCAGCCGGTCCCGCCGCATTGTCAGCAGCAGATCAGCGAGGCTGCGCTCCGGGGCGACCACCGCGAGAGGCCGGATCACCTCGGCGGGAATCGGGAGACGGCGCTGCGTTGCCGCGTACCCAATGATGTCCTTGACGTGCACGAAGCCCAGCACCCGGCGGGTGTCGCGCTGGACCACCGGGAAGCGTGAGCGACCGCTGCGGGTTGCCACCGCCTCGAGGGTGGCCGGAGAGACGTCCGCGGCGACCGTCGTGACCCGCGACCAGGGCAGCAGCGTGTCGGCGGCGGTACGGCTGTTGAGGCCGAGCGCAGCGTGGATGCGGGCGTACTGTTCCGAGCCGAGCAGGCCCTCGCTGCGCGCCTGAGTGACCATGCCGGCCAGCTCTTCGGCGGTGAAAACCGTCTTGACCGCGTCCGTGGTCTCGATCCCCCAGATCTTGAGGATCAGGCGGGAGGCCCAGCGCATCGCGTTGAGCAGCGGCTTCGTGGCGATGCAGAACGCCAGCATGAACGGGCCGAGGATGAGCGCCGAGCGTTCCGGTCCGGCCAGGGTGATGTTCTTCGGCACCATCTCGCCGATCACCGTGTGCAGGAACGTCACGATCACCAGGGCGAAGACGAAGGCGACCGGGTGGACGACGTTCTCCGGCAGGCCGATCGCGCCGAACGGGCCCTCAAGCAGGTGCGCGACGGTCGGCTCGGCGAGCGCGCCGAGGACCAGGGTGCAGATGGTGATGCCGAGCTGCGCGCCGGCGATCATCAGCGGGATCTGGCTCATCGCCGACAACGCCCAGCGCGCGGCCTTGGAGGTCTCGGCGAGCGGTTCGAGCGCGGTACGCCGAGACGCGATCAAAGCGAACTCGCCACCGACAAAGAGACCGTTCCCGATCAGCAGTACGGCGACGAACAACAGCTCAGTCATCGGCCGGCTCCGGCGGGGCGGCGACGCGCACCTGCTCGATGCGGTGCCGGTCGACCTCCATCACGGTGAATTCCCACCCGTGTTCCTCCAAGGACTCACCAACGACCGGGATGTGACCGAATCTGGCCAGCAGGAAACCGGCCAGGGTCTCGTACGGCCCCTCGGGCAGCTGGAACCGGGTTTGCTCCAGCACCTCGTCCTCGCGGAGCAGGCCGTCGACCAGGAACGTCTTCTCGCCGCCGGGCGCGGTCAGCTCCTGGTTGGCGGTCTCGTCGAGCTCGATGTCGTACTCGTCGGCGATCTCACCGACCAGCTCCTCGATCAGGTCCTCGACGGTGACGACGCCGTCGGTGCCACCGTACTCGTCGACCACGATCGCCAGGTCGGCGTCGGCGGCTCGCAGGGCGGCCAGGACCTTGTCGAGGCTGAGGCTCTCCGGTACGTAGACCGGCTCCTTCGCCAGGGTGGAGACCTTTGTCGCGGCGCGGCGCTCGGGCAGTACGCCGAGCGCCTCGTTCACGCCGACCACTCCGGTCACCACGTCCAGCGTGTCCTCGTACACCGGAAAGCGGGTGTGCCCGGTCTGCTGGGCCGCCGTGATCAGGTCGGCGACGCTGGCCGTGGTCTTGAGACCGACCACGTCGACGCGCGGGGTCATCGCTTTGGCCGCGCGTTTCTCACCGAACCGGATCGTGCGGCGCAGCAGTGTCGCGGTCTCGGCGGGCAGCGCGCCGGCCCGGGCGCTGATCGCGGCGAGCAGGCCGAGCTCCTCCGGGGAGCGTGCGCTGGCCAACTCCTCCTGCGGCTCGATGCCGAGCCGGCGGACCAGCCAGTTCGCGGTGCCGTTGAGCGCGGCGATCAGCCACTTGAGCATCGTCGAGAAGCCGTGCAGAGGAGCGGCGGTGAGCAGCGCGATCCGCATCGGGCGGGCCAGCGCCGCGTTCTTCGGGACCAGCTCGCCGAAGAGCATCGAGAGCAGCGTCGCGACGACAAGCGCGCAGACGTGCGAGATCGTGTCGGTCGCCGAGCCGGCCAGCGGTTTCACCAGCGGCGTGAGCAGCTCGGCGAACGCCGGCTCGGCCAGGTAACCGGTGAGCAGGGCGGTCAGTGTGATGCCGAGCTGGGCGCCGGAGAGCTGGAACGAGAGCCCGTGCAGAGCGTTCCGGACGGTACGCGCCTGGCGATCCCCGGACATGGCACGTTGCTCGATTTCCGCCCGGTCGACAGTGACCAGCCCGAACTCGGCGGCCACGAAGAACGCGTTGCCCGCCGTCAGCAGCGCGAACGCCACCAGCGGGAGCACCGCGGTCAGGAGCAGGCCGTCCATGATCGCTTCACCTCGGGCATCATTCTGCCGGATACCGGCCATCCGGGACCAACCGTGGCGGTGACAAGGGCCACTGGGTCAAACGGAAAACGGCCGCTCACGAGGGTGAGCGGCCGTTTCATGTGAAACAAAGTCAGGCGTCCTGTTTCAGGGACCGGAGCAGAACGGTCGCGACGTCGACGACCTCGACCTCTTCCTGCTTGCCCTTGCCGGTCACCCCGTCGCCGATCATCGTGTAGCAGAACGGGCAGCCCACCGCGATCGTCTTGGCGCCGGTCGCGAGAGCCTCCTCGGTGCGCTCCACGTTGATCCGCTTGCCGATCCGCTCTTCCATCCACATCCGGGCGCCGCCGGCGCCACAGCAGAAGGACCGCTCCTGGTTGCGTGGCATTTCGACCACGTCACCATCGATCGCGGAGCCGAGCAGCTCACGCGGGGCGTCGAAGACCCGGTTGTGCCGGCCCAGGTAACACGGGTCGTGGTAGGTGACCCCACCGTCCACCGGCTGCACCGGCGTCAGCTTCCCGGTAGCGACCAGGTGCGCGAGCAGCTGCGTGTGGTGCACGACCTCGACCTTGAGGCCGAGCTGCTCGTACTCGTTGCCCAGCGTGTTGAAGCAGTGCGGGCAGGTCGCGACGATCTTCTTGGTCTTGTTGTCCTCGCCAAGAGCCTCGGTCAGCGTCTCCACGTTCTGCTGCGCGAGCATCTGGAAGATGAACTCGTTGCCGATCCGGCGGGCCGGGTCACCGGTGCAGGTCTCGCCCTCGCCGAGGATCGCGTACTTGACGCCCGCCTCGTTCAGCAGCGTCGCGACCGCGCGGGTGGTCTTCTTGGCCCGGTCCTCGAACGCGCCGGCACAGCCGACCCAGAACAGGTAATCGAAGTCCTCGGTCTCGCCGACCCGCGGCACCTCGAAGTCCAGACCCTTGGTCCAGTCCTCACGGGTGTTCTGCGGTGCGCCCCACGGGTTGCCCTTGTTCTCCAGGTTGCGCAGCATCACGCCGGCCTCGGAGGGGAAGCTGGACTCGATCAGCACCTGATAACGACGCATGTCGACGATGTGGTCGATGTGCTCGATGTCGACCGGGCACTGCTCGACGCAGGCGCCACAGGTGGTGCAGGACCAGAGAACGTCCGGGTCGATGATCCCGCCCTCTTCGGCGGTGCCGATCAGCGGCCGGTTGCCTTCGGCGAGCGCAAGGACATCCATGTGCGCGAGCTGCGCTTCGGTGGCCTTCTCCTCACCCATCAGGTCTTTGCCGCCACCAGCCAAAAGATAAGGAGCTTTTGCGTACGCGTGATCGCGCAGCGACAGCACCAGCAGCTTCGGCGAAAGGGGCTTGGCCGTGTTCCACGCCGGGCACTGCGACTGACAGCGGCCGCACTCGGTGCAGGTGGAGAAGTCGAGCAGGCCCTTCCAGGTGAACTGCTCGACCTGGCTGACGCCGAACAGGTCCTTCTCCGGGTCGGCCTCTTCGAAGTCGAGCGGCTTGCCCTCGCTCATCATCGGCTTCAGCGCACCGAGGCCGGAGCCGGCTGGCTTCTCCGGGCTGCGCTTGAAGTAGATGTTGAAGAACGCCAGGAACCGGTGCCAGGCCACACCCATCGTCGGGTTCAGCGAGATGGTGATCAGCCAGCTCATCGAGATCAGGATCTTGATGAGCGCCATCCAGGTGGCGCCGTCCTCCCAGGCCGGGAGCACCGATCCGATCGCGTGGCTCAGCGGGGTGGCCCAGAGCGGGTACTCGAAGTGGTCGGTGGCGACCTTGAAGCCCCGGATGAGGAACCCGAAGATCAGAACGCCGATGATGATCGCCTCGACGAAGTACGCCTGCCACATCGTCGAGCCGAGGAACCGGCTCCGCTTCACCGCGCCCGGCTTCTGCCGCTGACGCACGAAGACCAGGTACAGGATGCCGACCGTGCCGAGGATGCCGATCCACTCGGTGACCAGGCCGAACACCACCCAGTGCCCGATGATCGGCAGGCCCAGCTTCGGGCTCACCACCTCGAAGTACGCCTCGAGCACCAGCGACGACAGGATGACGAACGAGACCATCACCAGCCAGTGGGCGGCGCCGATCGCGCTCCACTTGAGCATCCTGGTGTGACCCACGGTCTCGACCAGCATGGTCTTCGTACGCGTCTTCGGATCGGCGAACCGGGCCGGATCAGGCTGGCCCTGGCGGATCACCGCGGTGATCGTGAGAACGGCCTTGACCGCCAGGTAGACGGCCACAATCGTGATCGCCCCCGCTAAGACGGTGGCGACGATCTGTGGAATGCCCATCCGGTTGTGCCTCCTCGGTCGGCGGTGCGCCAGCCCATGTTACCCACGAGTAATAGACGGGCGAACACCTGTCCGTCAAGGTAAAGCGCACCCCACGCCAGGCGGGGGTGCGCTCACTTTGGCCGTTTTTCACGTATCCGCAGGAAGCGGACGCGAAACTCAGCGCCAACGAGAAAGAAGGCCCAGAGAGGTGACCATGCAGCCGAAGCCGACTGCGAGGTTCCAGTAGCGCCAGCTCTCGACCGGCCACTGCTGGGACGAGAGGTAGTAAATGACCAGCCAGGCGATACCGATGACGATCAGGGCAACCGCACTGACCGGAATCCACGCGGGACTCGGTTTCTTCGACGCCCCAGCCGCCGCCGGCCGGATGTCCGACGGCGGGGTGTAGACCTTCTTCTTGCGAACCTCTGACTTCGGCACGGTGCTCTCCTGAAGGGCAACAAGTGGTGAACAACCCACCGCTGAGCGGCTCCGGAAGCCCCGAATGCTGCCCGTGGCGAATACTGTTCGACAGCTAGCGTAGTCAAGGCGGCGCACAGACAGGCACCCGCCGGGCGAGGAAAATACCTGGCGTCGGGTTTCGGAGGGAGTCTGGGGTGGTGTTTCCAGCGGGCAGCGACGGCATCGAAGGGCGCGACAACGCCCACGACGGTGCTGGTGGGGCCTCCTGGCGGCTCGTGCTGCGGCGTGCCGCGCGCGGCCTTCGGCCACGGCGAAATCACAAGAAATCCATCTGGTCCGCGGGGGTCCCGCTGATCGCATTGGCCGCGGGTCTGCTCTTCACCACCTCGGCAACAACCGCAGACGGTACGGCACTGCGCGACGACCGGCGTCCGCAGTTGGCGCAGTTGATCACCGAAAAGCGTGAACGTCTGGCCGACAGCGAGAAACGGGCCGCCAAGCTCCTTGCCGAGGTCGACGAGGAGACCGCCCGGCTGGCCCAGGTCGACCAACCGGTCAAGATCGCCAGCGAGAACGCAGACGCCATCCGGGAACCGGCCGGCTTCACCGCGCTACGTGGCCCAGGTCTCACCGTGTCACTCAACGACTCACCGCGACGCGGATCGGACTTCGCCGAGAACGCACCCGACAACGACGATCTCGTCGTGCATCAGGGTGACGTTCAGGCCGTTGTGAACGCCCTTTGGGCAGGCGGGGCGGAAGCTATGACGATCATGGATGTCCGTGTGATCTCGACGAGCGCGGTACGATGTGTCGGCAACACGCTGCTCCTTCACGGCCAGGTCTTCTCACCACCGTTCAAGATCACGGCGATTGGCGAACCCACAGTCATGAGTCGTGCGTTGGACTCGGCAGAGGGAGTCAGGCAGTTCCGCGAGGCCGTCGCCGACTTCGGGCTCGGTTACACGGAAAAGGTGGAGAAGAACGTGACAGTGCAGGCGTACGACGGTTCGACCGACCTCCGATCGGCGCAGGCCGCCCAGTGAGTCGTCACCGCGCACCTGACAACGACGGTCAGACCGCTTTCATCCCCCGGCTCACCGACGCATCCGACGACGGCGTGCCCGGCGGGCCGATGGCGCCCCCGGTCGGCCTGGGCGGCATTCCAGCCCGCCCTACCCGCAGCCCGGCAACGCAGCAGCCCGCAGCCACACCTGCGACCCCTGGCGCTGCCGCAGCTCCTGGCGCTCCCGCAGCTCCTGGCGCTACGGCAGCTCCTGGCGCCCCGGCAGCGCTGAGCGGGTCTCTCGCGCCGGGCGGGTCTCTCGCGCCGGGCGGGTCCCTCGCGCCGGGCGGGGCCGTGGCTCCAAGCGCAGGTTCAGCTCCGGGCTCGGGCGCGGCCTTGGCCGCACCGGACACTGAGCTGCCCGCTCAGGACGAGGTGAGCGCAGCGGCCGCCGCCGCACGACGGCGTGCGGGCGTGACGCCGCCGGTTGCCGCGCCTTCAGCGCCCATGTCCCCGCAGACAGTTCCGTCGTCCCCTGCTGGCATTTCGTCGCCGGTGGGTGTTTCGTCAGATTCTTCAGCTTCTGAAGGACCGACTCGGCCGATCCGGCCTCAGGCCATGCCTCCCGAGCCGCTCCCGGGTGCGCAGACAGCCCAGGCGCCCCGCCAGGCCGAGCAGCCCTCGTGGGTGCCGCGCTCTGAGCCGGCCGCCCCGGCCGCCACTTGGACCGACCCAGCCGCCACAGCGAGACTCAGCACTCATGGCACCGTCCAGCCGGTCGCTTCTCCGCCGCTTGCGGACTCCCGAGGCGACACCACCACCGAGTGGGCCGCGACCCCGCAGCCACCCATCGAGGCGCCGCAGTCACCGGCCGCCGCACCGGCCACCCGAGTCGGCCGCAGGCGACGTGCAGAATCGGACACCACCGCCGGATGGCAGCCCGCCGGCGTAACCGGCCCGACCCCAACCGCGGCATCCCAGATCCCGGCATCCCAGATCTCGGCGCCCCAGATCCCGGCGCCCCAGATCCCGACGCCGCAAAGCCCGGCGCCACACGGCCAGATTCCGCAGGCCCAGGTTTCGCAGCGCCAGGTCCCGCCGAGCCGGATTCCGCAGGCCCAAGTTCCGCAGGGGCATGTGCCGCAGAGTCCGACGGCTCCGGTTCCGGCGGTTTCGAGCTACCAGCCGCAGAGCCCGGCGCCGCAGGCCAGGGCGCCCTACCCGCCGGCCGCCGCTGACGCCACCGCAGTTTTCGGCGTGGTGGGCGCTCAGCGATCCGCCGCCGACCAGCCCTCGGTGGCCGAACAGAAGTGGGCCGCGACAAGCGGGGCCAACGGCCAGGTTACCGGCACAGTCATGGCCCAGCCTGCCGGCGGGGCCAACGGCCAGCCCACCGGCGCAGCCAGTGTCCCGATCCCTGCCCCTGCCACGGGCGCCGCAAGTGTCCCGGCCATGGGCGCGACGGTCGGTGGTTACCCCAACGGGGCTGTCGGGCCTACCCGCGACCCCAGCGTCACCACCGTCATCCGCACCATCGACGCGCCCACCGGCATGCTCCCCACGCTGCCTGCCGGGGCTCCGCTGCCCGGCAAGCTCACCGTTCTCCCTCCGGGCGCGGCGGCGCAGGCCGCGCGTGAGGCGGCCGGGCCCGATGCGACGCTCGGCGCGGCCTCGGTCAGCGCTACCCCGGTCAGCCCGGCGAGCCCGAGCGACCCGGCTGACGCCGAGACGCCGGACGACGAATCCAGCATTCCGAAACGCGGTGAGCGGGTGGTCAAACTCCGTCCGGAGCAGACCGGTGAGGGCTACAAGAGCGTGTACTCCGAACTGACCCGGCCCACCGTCGGTTCACGGATCCGCACGGGCATCCGGACCTCCGGCGAAGTAATGATCACTTTCGGTCTGATCGTGCTTCTCTTCGCCGGTTACCAGGTCTTCGGAAACTCGGCGAAGGTCCAGTCCGAGCAGGACAACCTGGCGCAGGAGCTGGACCAGGCCTGGGCCGACCCGACCGTGGCGCCCACGGCAGCGGCGCAGGGTCCGGCCGCGCCTGGCGACAGCCTCGTCGGCCGCCTCTACATTCCTAAGTTCGACAAGGAGTGGGTGGTCGTCAACGGCGTCCAGCCGGACGACATCAAGTACGCGCCCGGCCACTACCCGGACACCGCCCTGCCCGGCGAGATCGGCAACTTCTCGGTCGCCGGCCACCGGATCAAGAAGATTTTCTGGCGGCTCGACGAGCTGAACGACGGTGACGTGATCGGCGTCGAGACGCGGGACAGCTGGTTCGTCTATCACGTCTACAAGTCCGAGGTCGTCCGTCCGAACCAGGTCGAGGTGGTCGCGCCGGTTCCCGGCAAGCCCAAGGCGACGCCGACGAAGGCCCTGCTGACCCTCACCACCTGCAACCCGAAGTTCAACAACTACGAGCGGCTCATCGTGCACGCCGAGCTGGTCAGCACGGTCCCCCGCGACCAGTCCAAGCCGGATGCCGGCATGCCTGCCGAGATGAAGGCTTCCTGACCGATGTATGCCTGGATCTGGCACAAGCTCCCGGGTGCGGTCTGGGGCAAGCTTGCCGTCTCGCTCGGCCTGATCGCCGCGACCGGCGCGCTGCTCTGGTACGTGATCTTCCCCTGGGCCACGCCGCTGCTGCCGTTCGACGACGTGCAGGTCGAGTCCGGCTCCGGTCAGGTCGACTCGGAGACGGTCATCCCCGGCGACGACGGTGAGGACCCGTCAGCGCCCGACGAGCTGCCCTACAGCACCCACTCGAACGACCCCCATCCCAGCTCCAGTCCCAGCAGGTGATGATTTGCGCATCCTGGTCATCGACAACTACGACTCGTTCGTCTTCAACCTGGTCCAGTACCTCGGTCAGCTCGGTGCCGAGTGCGAGGTCCGGCGCAACGACGAAATCTCGGTCGCCGAGGTGGGCGAGTTCGGCGCCGCGGGTCTGCTGCTCTCACCCGGCCCCGGCTCACCGGAACGCGCCGGCATCATGATGGACGTCATCAAGGCGTACGCGGGCAAGCTGCCGATGTTCGGCGTCTGCCTCGGCCACCAGGCGATCGGCGCGGCGTTCGGCGCGACGGTGACCAGGGCGCCGGAGCTGCTGCACGGCAAGACCTCCGAGGTGCACCACACCGGCGACGGGGTGCTCGCCGGCCTGCCGGACCCGTTCACCGCGACCCGGTACCACTCGCTCGCCGTGCTGCCCGAGACGCTGCCGGCCGAGATCGAGGTCACCGGGCGTACCGAATCGGGTGTTGTCATGGCGATGCGGCACCGCGAGCTGCCGATCGAGGGTGTGCAGTTCCACCCGGAGTCGGTGCTCACCGAAGGCGGCCACACCATGCTGGCGAACTGGCTGGCCTCCTGCGGCCTGTCGTCGGCACTCGAGAAGGCCCCGCCGCTCGCCGCCGAGGTGGAGACCCGCCGCAAGTCCGCGTTCGCAACTGCCTGACCAAAGCGAAAGAGGCCGGTGACCTTCGCGGGGTCACCGGCCTCTTCTCGTCAGCTGCTGTTACTGCGCCGTGCCGCCGCCGCTGCCGTCGTCCTCCTCCGGCGGGGTCTCCCCCGTCGAGGGTTCCGGGCTCGGCGATTCCTCGACCGGCTCACCGATCACGCTGAGGACAACGGTGCTGCCCTTGTCGACCTTCTTCTTGGGCGCCGGGTTCTGAGTCGCGATATCGCCCGGGTTACCGTCGACCTGGACCGTCTCGAATGACGCGTTGAGGCCAGCCTGCTCAAGCCGGTCTTTCGCGACTTCCTGCGACAAGCCCTTCACGTCGGGAACCTCGACCTGGCTGTTGTCGGACACCTTCACGGTGATCGACGTGCCCGGTTCGACCTTCTTGCCGGCGCTCTCCACCGAAATGACCTCGCCCTTGGGCCTAACGCTGGCGACCTCGCGGATCACCGGGGTGAGGCCCTTGGCAACCAGGGCTGACTCGGCCGCGCTGGTCGTGCCGCCGACCAAGCCGGTCGGCACCTCGACGTCTTCAGGTGCAAGGCAGAGCTGGTAGCTCACCGAAGCGGTGACCTCGATCTGGGTATTCGCCAACGGGGACTGCGCAATCACGTCGCCGGTGCAGTCCTTCTTGGTCGTCGGATCCTGCGCGGTCCGGTTGGTCAGGCCCTGCTGATCAAGTTCCTTGCGGGCGTCAGCCTCGCTGAGCCCGACAAGGTTCGGCATGGTGACCGTTGCGACTGTCGGTGTCTCGGGCTCGTTGTCGCGGTCGCGGCTCATCGCCAGTGCGACACCGAGAACGATCACGACCAGCACGCTCAGGCCGGCCAGCACCGCCATCACCCAGGACGACTTGTTCTCCGGCTTGCCCTGCTGGCCCATCCCGCCCGGAATCGGCCGCTGCATCGTGGTGGCGCCCTGCGGCTGCCACTGGTGCGGCCCGCCGCCGGTCATCGCCACGGTCTCGGCCTGGCTCATCACCGGGGTGGCCATGACCGGGCGGCCGGAGACCGCGCGGAGCGCGTCAGCACGCATCTCCTGGGCGCTCTGGTACCGGTTCAGCGGGTTCTTCGCCAGCGCCTTCAGGACGATCGCGTCGATGTCCGGCGGGAGGTCGCGAACGATCGAGCTCGGCGGGCGCGGGTCCTCACGGACGTGCTGGTACGCCACGCTGACCGGGCTGTCGCCGACGAACGGGGGGTGTCCGACGGTCAGCTCGAAGAGGACACAGCCGGCCGCGTACACATCGGAGCGTGCGTCGACGGACTCGCCGCGTGCCTGCTCGGGTGAGAGGTACTGAGCCGTGCCGATCACCGCGCTGGTCTGCGTCATCGTCGTGGCGCCGCTTGCCAGTGCCCGGGCGATGCCGAAGTCCATGACCTTGACCTGGCCGTTCTGCGTGATCATCACGTTGCCGGGCTTGATGTCCCGGTGGATGATCCCGTGCCGGTGGCTGAACTCCAGCGCGGCGCAGATGTCAGCCGTGATCTCGAGTGCCCGCCGTGGCTGAAGACGCTGTTCCTGAGCGAGAACCTCCTTGAGGGTGCGACCGTTGACGAACTCCATCACGATGAACGGGAGCCGCTCGCCTGTGGCGGATGTCTCCTCGCCCGTGTCGTAAACGGCGACGATCGCTGGGTGGTTCAGAGCTGCCGAGTTCTGTGCTTCACGCCGGAACCGCTCCTGGAACGTGGCGTCCCGAGCCAGGTCGGTGCGCAGCATTTTGATGGCCACGTCACGGCCGAGGCGCAGGTCGCGTCCTCGGTGCACTTCTGCCATGCCGCCGTAGCCGAGCAGCTCGCCGACCTGATACCTGCCACCGAGCAGGCGGGCCTGCGCCGTCATAACGTCTGTCGTCCTTCGTTCAGTCGGATCCGGCCGAGCTGGGCATCGGCCTTCATAAGACGGTACGACGCCGCCGACACTGGGTCAGCAACCACGCCCGAGCGGAGGATAGCCGCAGAGCTGCTGTGATAGCCCAGCGTGCTGCCTACGGCGCTGCTGCCGTTGCCATCTCGTAATAGGAAAGAGATGACGCCGGCGCAGAGAAGGACGAGAAGGGCGAGCACCACGGCCAGAACGACAAGGACCTGGCGCCCGAAAGTGTTCTCCGGCTTCGCGGCCGGTGACACCGGGGATGAGTACGAATTGACCGGTGGCCCCGACTGCGGCCGGTACTGCTGCGGCTGGGGCTGGGGCTGGTGCTGCATGTACGGCGGCGGTGACGTCGGCACCGAGGCCGCGCCCCGGGCGCCGGAGACCGGCCGCGGCACGGAAGCGCGAGCGGCCGCGCCGGACTGCGGGCGTGACGCCCCGGCGTTACGCGGCGGCCCAGAGATCGGCGGAGAGCTCGGCGGCGACGAGATCGGCGGCTGGACCGAGGTGGTCAGCGACGCGGCGGCCTGGCGGGCCACCGAGGCCATCGCGGCGGCGCTCGGCCAGCGGCTGGACGGATCCTTGTCCATAGCGCGGTCCACAATGGCGCGAACCGCGGGCGGGATGTCGCCGGGCAGTGGCCGGGGAGACTCCCGGACATGCTTCATGGCGATCTCGATCGGGGTCGCGCCGTCGAACGGCCGGTGCCCGGAGAGGCACTGATAAGCCACGACGCCCAGCGCGTAAACGTCGGAGGCCGGTGTCGCCACGTCGCCGGCGGCCTGCTCCGGCGAGATGTACGAAGCCGTGCCGAGCACCGCGCCGGCCACTGTGAGTTGCCCCACGAGGGCCGAGCGAGCGATGCCGAAGTCGGTCAGGACCAGGGTGCCGTTCGGGCGTACCAAAAGATTTCCTGGTTTGACGTCGCGGTGCACGATGCCGTTGCCGTGCGCAGCTTGCAGCGCGTCGGCGGCCTGCGCGACAAGCGCCATGGTCCGGGCCGGCGTGAGCCGGCCCACCCGGCTCAGCGTCCGGGAGAGGGCGTCGCCCTCGACGTATTCCATGACGAGGAACGCGAGCTGCTGGTCGCTGCCGTAGTCGTAGACATCCACGACGCCCGGGTGGTTGATGGTGGCCATGGTCCGTGCCTCGCCGCGGAAGCGCTCGGCGAAGCCCGGCTCGTCCAGCAGGGCGGGTAGCAGGATCTTGACGGCGACGGTACGGCCCAGCACCTCATCGATGCCGCGCCACACATCACCCATGCCGCCGCCGGCGATCCGCTCCTCCAAGCGGTACCGCCCACCGAGCGTGACCCCCGGGCGGATCATGTCAGTCCCCTCCCCGACCCGCCGCGGCCTTCATGATGAGCCCGGCGATCCGGGCGGCCTCGGCACTCGCGTGTCCACCGGACACGTTCTCAAGCATGACGCAGACCGCCGAGACGGGCTTGTCGCCATCGAAGGCGAATCCGATGAACCAGCCGTGCGGGTTCGCACCCTCGGCGTTCTGTGCGGTGCCGGTCTTGCCACCGACGGTGAGGCCGTTGATCTGTGCCCGGGTGCCGGTGCCGTTCTCGACGACGCTGACCATCATGTCCTTGAGGTCGGTGGCAACGCTCGACGAGATCGGGTCGCGCAGGCTCTCCGGCTTGGCCGTGTAGATCGTCCGGCGGTCCGGTCCGAGCAGCTTCTGCACCATGTACGGGCGCATCTGCTGGCCGCTGTTCGCCACCGTGGCGGCCATCAGCGCGCCCTGCAGCGGCGTCATCCGGACGTCGCGCTGGCCGAGTGAGGACTGTGCCAGGGCCGCGGTGTCGGTGCTGCCGTCCTGGTTCTGGATGTCGCCGGTGCGGCTCGCCGCCACGGTGAGACCGGCTCCGCTGTCCAGGTCGCCGACCTTGAGGGTGTCGTCCTCGAAACCGAACGCCTTCGCGGTTTCCTTGACCTTGTCCGCGCCGAGCGCGACGCCGAGCCGGGCGTAACCGGTGTTGCAGCTCTCGGTCAGTGCCTCCTTGAGGGTGACCTTCGAGCCGGGGCAGACCTCTTCCTCGGAGTTGCGGATCGTGGCGCCGCCCTCCTTGTAGACGCTGCCCGCCTCGATCTCGCTGGAGGTCTTGTAGCCGTTCTGCAGCGCGGCCGCCGAGACGATCACCTTGAACACCGAGCCGGGCGGCAGGGTCGCGCCTGTCGCACGGTTGATCAGCGGGTCGTCCTCGTCGTTCGCCAGCTTTTGGTACGCCTTGGCCGCCTCTTCAGTGTCGTGACTGACCAGCGGGTTCGGGTCGTAACTGGGCATCGACACCATCGCCTGGATCGCACCGGTGGTCGGGTCGATCGCGACCGCCGCACCCTTGGTGACCCCGCGCTGGTTGTTTGTCATCTGCTTCCAGGCGACCTCTTGAGCTTTTGTGCTCAGCGACAGCACCACGTTGCCACCACCGGGGTTGTCACCGGTGAACATGCTGCTGAGCCGATCGCCGAAGAGCTTGTCGCTGGCGCCGGAGAGGAAGTCGTTCTCGGAGGACTCGATGCCTGTCGCACCGCCGATGACCGGCTTGTAACCGAGCACCGGTGCGTAGATCTTCCCTTCCGGGTAGGTACGCAGGTACTTCAGCTCGTCGTCGGTGGTCTTGTTCTGCGCGAGGGCAGTGCCACCGGCCTCGATGACGCCGCGGGGCGTCTCATATTCGGCGACCGTGACGCGGCTGTTGTAGTCGTGGGTGCGGTACTCGTCGGCCTTGTAGAACTGGACCCAGTTCAGGTTCGCGAAGAGCAGGCCGAACAGGACCAGGATGACCACGCCGGAGCGGCGAAGTGGTGCGTTCACGGCTTGATCACCTCCGTCATGGCGCCGTGCAGCTGAACAGGTGCTTTCTTCGGCCCGGCTCGATCCGGTCCGGTCCCGGTGGCCGGTTGGCGGGCCGCGTCCGAGATCCGCAGGAGCATCGCGACCAACAACCAGTTCGCCATCAGTGAGGAGCCACCGGCGGAGAGGAACGGGGTGGTCTGACCGGTCAGCGGGATGAGGCCGGTGATGCCACCGAGGATGACGAAGACCTGCAGGCCCAGCGTGAACGCGAGGCCGCCGGCGACCAGCTTGCCGAACGAGTCACGCACCGCCAGGGCGGCACGCAGGCCACGCTCGACGATCAGCAGGTAACAGACGAGCAGTGCGGTCAGGCCGAAGAGTCCGATCTCCTCGCCGAGACCGGCGAAGATGAAGTCGGTACGCACCTCGGGCACCTTGCCGGGCGAACCGGCGCCCGGACCGGCGCCGAAGAGGCCACCGCTGCCGAGTCCGAGCAGGCCCTGGACCAGCTGGTAACTGCTGCCGCTCACCCGCTCGTAGTTCGCCCGCGCGAACGGGTCGAGCCAGACCTCGGCACGGTCGTAGAAGTTCGCGAACGGCCCGCCCACCGACGCACCCAGCAGGTACGCCAGATAGACACCGCCGAAGAAGAGCACCAGGCCGATGATCAGCCAGCTGGCCCGTTCGGTGGCGACGTAGAGCGTGACGACGAAGAGCCCGAAGTACAGCAGCGCGGTGCCGAGGTCCTTTTCGAAGACCAGGACCAGGAGGCTGAGCAGCCAGACCGTGACGACCGGACCGAGGTCGCGGCCGCGAGGTAGATCGATGCCGAGGAACCGCCGGCTCGCCAGCGACAACACTTCCCGTTTTCGCACCAGGTAGTAAGCGAAGAACGAGACCAGGGCCAGCTTGGCGAACTCACCCGGCTGGATCGAGAACGACCCGAACCGGATCCACAGCTTCGCGCCGTTGACCTCGGAGATGCTGCTCGGCAGCACCGCCGGGATCATCACGAGCACGATGCCGACCAGGCCCAGTGTGTACGCGTACCGAGAAACGATCTTGTGGTCGCGAATCACCAGAAGCAGGATCGCCGCCAGAATCAGCGAGGCGAGTGTCCAGGCCAGCTGACGGCCGCCGGTGCCGGCGAAGATGCCCGGCTCCGGCTGCTTGTTGGCGATCGCCTTGGCCAGGTCGAGCCGGCGCAGGAAGCCCACGCCGATGCCGTTGATCAGCGCGACCGCGGGCAGAAGGACCGGGTCGGCGAAGGGCGCGGTGTAACGCACCACCACGTGCAGCCCGAGGAAGAGGATGCCGACCAGTGCGGCGGGGATCCAGGAGGTCATCCGGATCTCGTCGAACTGGTTGGCCTCCACCGTCGCGCCGAACACGGCGACGATCGACATCGCGAACGCCAGCAAGCCGAGTTCAGCGTTCCGGCGTGTCTTCCATCCCGTCGGGATACGCGACATCTCGCCCGTGGAGGCGGGCGTCGGAGCCGGTACGGCGGGCGCGGTCAAAGATGAATCCCCAGACGTGTAGGCCGTGCTCAGTTGACGGTCCGGCAGCCAACCGGGTCGACGGTGGCAGGAGCGCTTTCGGACGGTTGCGAAGCGGCGGCCGAAGCCGGCGGACGCACTGCGGTGCTGGCCTGGACCGTCGGAGCCGCCCCACTGGGAACGGCCGCGCTCGGAGCCACCGAGTTCGTGGTCACCGGCGCGGTGCTGGCGACGCTGCAGACCGGCTTCAGGTTCGGGTTCGACGGCTCTTCGTCGGTGAGCTCGGTGAGCGTGGTGCGCGCCTCGACCTGGCTGTCCGCGTGAATGCCCTGCTTGACCCGTTCCTGGGCGACCGAGGTGAGGTCGTCCAGGCGGACCGCGCTGGTCTCGCTCACGGTGGACAGGTCGAGACCGGCGACCTGGCCCGGCACGCCTTGGAATATGGCGAGCTGGCCGGCCTCGGTCGCGCCGACGTAGTACTGGTCCTGGGTGTACTGCCAGCCCGCCCAGAGGCCACCGCCCAGGACACCGAGCAGCAGCAGAACCATGAGAGTGGTCCGAACCGGATGTCCGGCCGGCTCCGGTTCGTACGCACCCGTGGCCGGCTCCGGCTGGGCCGGGCGCGGCGGCTTGAGGGCCGCGGCACGGGCCGCCGAGGTCGAGCTGTCCGCCACCGTGGTGTTGCCCCGGTCCAGGGAGGCAGCGCCGCCCACGATCGGGGACTGCTCCATGATGTCGGCGTCGGTCGCGTCCGCGATCACCACGGTGATGTTGTCCGGACCGCCGCCGCGCAGCGCCAGCTGCACGAGCCGCTCGGTGCAGGCTTTCGGGTCGGCGAGCTCCCGCATGGTCTGGCCGATCGTCTCACCGCTCACGACGCCGGAGAGGCCGTCGCTGCAGATCAGGTATCGATCGCCCTTGAGCACCTGGCGAACCGAGTACTCAGGATCGATGTCCCGGCCGTCCAGCGCCCGGGTGAGCAGCGACCGTTGCGGGTGGCTGCTCGCCTCCTCGGGACTGACCCGGCCCTCGTCGACCAGCATCTGGACGTACGTGTCGTCCTTCGTGATCTGCGAGAACTCGCCGTTACGGAGCAGGTAGGCGCGGGAGTCGCCGATGTGCACCATGCCGAACTTGCTGCCCGAGAAAAGGACAGCGGTCAGCGTGGTACCCATACCCTCCAGCGCAGGGTTGGCGTCGACGGTGTCGCGCAACTGTTGGTTGGCGGTACCGACGGCGTGCCGCAGCGCATCGACCATGGCGTCACCAGGGACGTCGTCGTCGAGAGGCGCCATCGCGGCGATGACGATGTTGGACGCCACGTCACCGGCGGCCATGCCGCCCATGCCATCGGCGACAGCGAGAAGTCGCGGCCCGGCGTAAACGGAGTCCTGGTTCAGGTCTCGGATCAGACCGCGGTCGCTCTGAGCGGCATAGCGCAGGGTCAGGGTCATGGCCGTAACTCGAGTGAAGTGCGCCCGATGCGGATCGGTACGCCAAGGGGGACTGGAGTAGGTCCGGAGACCTTACCGCGATCTAGGTAAGTGCCATTGGTCGAGCCGAGGTCTTCGACGAACCACTGGCCATCGCGGGGTACCAACCGGGCGTGCCGGGCAGAGGCGAAGTCGTCGGTGATGACGAGCGTCGAATCCTCGGCCCGCCCGATCGTGATCGGAGCCTCACCGAGCGTGATCCTCGTGCCGGCCAGCTGGCCGGCGGTCACGACGAGTTGCCGCGCCGCCTTCCCGCGCTTCGCCTTCGCCGGCCGGCCCTGGAGCACCGCGCCACCCACCCCCCGAGGGCTGGCAACGATGCTCTTGGACCGGGCGCCGGAGAAGAGATCCCGCCGGATCACCCCGACCACCGTGAACACGAAGATCCACAGAAGAACGAGGAACCCGAAGCGGGCAACGGTTAGGACGAATTCGGGCAAGGTCGCTAGCCGTCCACTCGGAAGGTGAGCGTGGTCGTCCCGAGCTGGATCATGTCGCCCGGGTTCAATGCGACGGCGGACACGCGCTGGCCGTTGACCATCGTGCCGTTCGTCGAGCCCAGGTCGGTAAGTACGACCTGGTTGCCGTCGTAGTCCAGACGGGCGTGCCGACGCGAGATGCCGACGTCCGGCAGGCGAAGGTTCGCCTGGTCGCCGCGGCCGATCACGGTCGAGCCCATCTGCAACGGGTAGGTACGCCCGTCGCCGGACACAAGACCGACACTGCGCGGGCCACCGTGACCACCCTGCGGCGGGTAGCCGCCCTGCTGGTCGTAAGGCGAGTACTGAGGCCCCGCGTCGTACGCAGGCTGTTGCACCGGGGCGACCTCGCCACCGGTGTACACCTCAGCGGTGACACGGAACATGCCCGTGTCCAGGCCATCGCCTCGCTCGATCTCGACGATCACATCGCCGTACACGGTCCAGGCCTGCTCACCGATGAACTCGGCCTGGGACTGCGCCAGCTCCTGCGCCAAGGCCGCGGCGTACGGCGCCAGCCGGCTGTGGTCGTAGGGCGACAGATCGATCACATAGCGGTTGGGCACAAGGGTGCGGCCACCGGCGAGGATGGCCTTGTGTGCCTCGGCCTCCCGCTGCATGGCATTCAGGATCTCCACAGGGTGCACGACACCCTTGAACACCTTCGCGAAGGCCCCCTCGACAAGGCCTTCCAATCGCTTCTCAAAGCGCTGCAGCACGCTCACCGGCTCCTCCTCGGGTTCCGAGGACATGATGGTATCCGGCGACTGCTTGCGCATCCGTAGCCCAAGAGCAGCCGGCACTTCTGACCCTCGTATGACGCCCCACGACGCCGTGCTAATGTTTCCTGCGTCGCGGGGTGATATCAACTCACTTGGTACTGATCTCGCCTAGTGACGGTCGACAGCGTAGTCTGTCGCAGCCAGTAACAAGAAGTCGGCTCGACCAGCCGGTTTCAGGCCAACGAGATCATGCATATATGATCTTGGCGGCAAGTCACATGGGGATGTGGCGGAATGGCAGACGCGCACGGTTCAGGTCCGTGTGTCCGAAAGGACGTGGGGGTTCAACTCCCCCCATCCCCACTCGGTCGCTGGGAGCCCTCTGTCTGCGGAAAGCGCAGACCGGGGGCTCTCTTCGTCATGCCAGCCGGGGGGCCGAGCCCCCCGAACCCCCCACGGTGCGTTGGTCACCCTGGGTGCCTTGGTTGCGCTTCTCTTGGGTACGCGTAGAGGGTGCTGTTTCCCACACGGGGTGTGCTTCGGGGCATCTTTCGGGTGAGGGGTGGGGTGGGGGCTATGCTCGCCGCCTCTTGTTGGTGTTCTTCCGTTGTTCTTGTCTTCAGGGCTGGGAGTGTTGGGCGTGTCGGTCACCGGGACTGTTCGGGGCAAACGCAACGTGCTCGGGGTGCTCGTCGATGTGACGGACTACGCGGAAGCGGTCGAGCTGATCGTCGCGGCGGCTCGGGAGCAGCGGCCGTTCGCCGTGACTGCTCTGGCTGTGCACGGTGTGATGACCGGGGTCGAGGATTTCGCCCACAACGGCCGGCTCAACTCTTTTGATCTGGTTACGCCGGATGGTCAGCCCGTTCGGTGGGCGCTGAACCTTCTGCACGGCGCCGGACTGACCGACCGGGTGTACGGGCCGTCGCTGACCCTGAAGGTCGTCGAGCAGGCGGCGGCCGAAGGTCTGCCGATCTACCTGTACGGGTCGACTCAGCCCGTTCTGGACCGGCTCGTGCCGGCACTGCAGGAGATGTTCCCGGCTTTGAAGGTCGTCGGCATCGAACCGTCCAAGTTCCGGAAGTCGCTTCCGGGCGAGGAGTTGGAGATCGCCGAGCGGATCAAGTCCTCCGGTGCGCGGATCGTGCTCGTCGGCCTCGGCTGCCCGCGTCAGGAGATCTTCACCTACGCGATGCGTCCGCATCTCGACATGCCGCTGCTCGCCGTCGGCGCCGCCTTCGACTACCACGCCGGCCTGCTGAAGAACCCGCCCGCGTGGATGCAGAAGTACGCGCTGGAGTGGCTCTGGCGTCTCGGCCTCGAGCCCAAGCGCCTGTGGAAGCGGTACATCCTGCTGAACCCGGCGTACCTGGCCCGGCTCTTCGCGCAGAAACTCGGCATCTGGAAAGCGACAGCGCCGGCGCCGTCCACCGAGCGCGTGTACGACTTCGCCGTCTGACCCGACACCCCCTACGGGTACGTGTTCGGGGCATATCCCGGTTTCGGCGCAGCGTGAATCGGTGAACGCTATCGATGTGGACACCGTTGTGGACGTCATCCTGATCGGCACCCTCGCCGCCGTCTGGCTCGCCGCCGGCCTTCTGGTCGACGGGCTGCCCACCGCCGGCACCGCGAGCGAGCTCCGCCGCCGGGCCGGGCTGCTCACCGTGCTGGTCGCGGTCGGCGCCACCGCCTTCGTCGCGGTGCCGGTCGTCTCCGGGCTGATCCCCGGCCTCTCGTCGGCGCCCACGGCGGCCCTGCTCCCGGCCGTACCCGCGTTGATCGTGATGACCGCGACCCTGCGCCGCCTCGCCTGGGTCCGGCGCGGCGCGGGCGCGTTCGCGACCGCGCCGCTCGCGCCGGTTCCGCCGGCCCTGCGTGCGGCCGCCGCGCATCCGCTCGTCGCCGCACCTCTGCAGATCACCGGGCTGGCCGCGCTTGTCGGCATCCCGATCGCGGCGCGACTCGTCGAGACTCCCGCGGGCGGCGCGTCGACCGCCGCCGGGGTGGCCATCGCCGTGGTCGCGGTCGCCGTCGTGGCGATCGGCATCCGGGCCGGCCTGCGGCACAGCCGATTCGCTTTGCTGGTGATGGCACCGCTGGTGATGTCATCGCTGCGCCGCCGGGAGCGCACTCCCGCCGGCGTCCGCTGAAAAAGCCGCTGTAAACAGCCGCTGAGAAAATCCCTACCTACTTACTTGTTCCGGTGGTTCCTCGCCTCTTGCTGGTAAAGCAGCTCCAGAATGGAACGCGCCGCCTCGAACCACCGGTCGAGCCAGTCCGAGGGCGGCAGCGTGCCGCGGGCAGGAAGCTCAAGGAGCAGCCCCCGCAGCAACGGGTGATCCGCCATCGATTCACTGGACGAGTCAGCCCAGGTGCTCGTGGAGAAGACCGGCTCGGTCAAACCGTGCAGGTCGAGGGAGGGAAGTTTCGCCGCGCGATCCAACGCACTGGTCGGCTCGATACTGCGCGACTCAATGCTGCGCGATTCGATGCTGTGCGATCGGCCGGGCGAGCGGGTCGGGAGACCCGAGCTGCTGCGGGACAGCAGCTCGCTGTCTCCGACGTCCCCGGTCAGGGTCGCGTCCCGGCGATTCTGCCGGTACGCGCTGACGCCACCGCTGAACCGGTCCTGCGCTGTCGACGAACCGTTGGTGAGGTTCTCCGAGCCAATAGTCATCTCTCTGCCTTGCCTCGTTCGATTGTCGCCGCAAAGCGCGGTCCGGTCCGCGCTTAAGGCAATCAACGAGGCGAGTCCCGCCCAGCGACGGGAAAATCGGGCAAATGACTACAACCGACTAGAAGTGAGCCGGCCGGGGGGAAGCCTCAAAGATCGAACTCGCCGTCCTTGGCGCCGCCGACGAACGCGTCCCATTCGGCGGTCGTGAAGATCAATGCGGAGCCGGCCGGATTCTTGGAGTCGCGGACCGCGATCGCCTCACCGACAAACGCGACCTCGACGCAGTTGTCACAGTCCGAACCGCTTCGGGTGCTCTTGAACCACTCGGCCCGGCTCAGGTCGATCCGGAGACCCTTCGTCTCGAATTCCACAATGGCTCCTTCGTCAGCATCTCGATCAACATGGTGGGCGGCCGCCGGATCCTCGGCCGCTCGGCTGCCCAGGTCATCGAGCAATGCCCGGCGATCGATTGGCTAGAGATCGATTGGATCGTCCTGAATCAGTAACGACCGCTTTCACGTACGGACGCGGACCTGCTGGGCGATTACCGAGATCGTTCATTCGATCGGGCGGCTCAAATGAGGCCATAGCTACTTAATCCGCCAGTCCCCGTGCCTAGTCTTGAACGTTTTCCCTGGTCATGACCGCTTGATAGCCATTCCAGGCGGGAGGGACCGGCAATATCCACTTAAGAGTTTTATGTCCGAAATGGCGCTTATTGCGGCTACCTCATGATCGCGCCCCGGACTCGGCTCGACGATATTCCGGCCGATTGCGATCGCCGCTCCGGAAACGACCTCCGGGGTCGAGCCGATGATCACAGAGGATCACGGAAGGCTGACATGCAACTTGCATCGAAGGAATCGGTGGTGCAATCTTTCCGTATGGCTTGCATCACGCAACGTTCTTGAGTGGATCGTGCAAGTCCGACGAAATACATCGAAACGACGTCCGATACGGGGCGCCGAGCCGTTGGGAGTCCACGGTGGACTCCTGCCCCTGATGTGGGTGGCAGGATCGGCGATGGTGACGTTCCGCAACATTCTTCGATGATTTGACACATCGCAAGTGTTGCAAAGGTGTACCAGACAGGCACACTGGTGCATCTGTCACAAGAGTCCACCCCACACGAGTCTCAGGGCAGGAGATGACGTGGTTCTTCCTCGGTCCGGTGATGTCATCCACGTGACAAAAGCGGCGAGCGTCCAATTCGCATCACCGCTGCTGTTCCGGGTCATCCGGGTTCACGACTGGCCGACGTACGAGGGCTGGGTTTGGCTCGACGGCTACGAGCTCAACTCGGCCGGTGACGCGGTCGAACGCCGATCCATATTCGTGCAGGTCAACGGCCTGCGTCCGGTGGGCAAAGCCCCGGATCCGCGGGCTCGAAACGCCCGCCAGCCAGCCGCCCGTCCCGGCGTGATGCCGGCGCGGACGGTCCGCACCAACCGCTGAGCCGACTGCGATCCGGGCCGACTGCGATCTGAGCCGACCTCAATCCTGGGCGGGGGCCTCGGTCGGTGATGTCGTCGTCGCCACCGGGCTGCTGGTCAGCGCGGTCGAGACGACGAGAGTGATGCGCGTGTCGGAGGGCACCAGGCTGCCCTCCGGCGGATCGCTGTCGATCACCGTTCCCGGTTCCGCGTCGCTCGCGCGCTGGATCACCCGGAACGTCAACCCGGTGCGCTGTAGCGCCGACTGCGCGTCGGCGACCGGCATACCCCGCAGCGCCGGCACTGTGACCTCGGCGTTTGCCGGCTCGGTGGTCGGCTCGATGGTGCTCAGCGTCGGTGACGGGCTGGCCGGTTCGGTGGTCGGCTCGGTCGTGGCTGCGGTTGTGGGCTCGGCAGCCGTGGTGGCCACCGTCGCCGGAGTCGTCGCGGGCGTCTCGGTCTGGTCGTCGGAGTTCTGCACGATCACCGCGATGCCGAAACCGAGCAGGCCCAGCAGCACCAGCGCGGCGGTGCCGACTGCGATCGGCGCCCACCAGCGGCCTCGCGGTTCCTCAGAACGAGGGTCGGCCCAGTCGCTCTCGTAGTACTCAGTGCCCGGTCGTGGCGGCCGAACTTCGGCCCGTCCGGTCCAGATCGCGTTGTCGCGGTCATCCGATCGGGGACCACCGGACGGTTGAATTCGGGTGGCGTCATCCGCTGCGCCAGGCCTCACCTCGGTCGGGCTCGCCTCAACCGGTTCCATCGGCGTCGTCTCGTCCGGCTCCGGGGGACGCTCGTCGGCCATCGCCGGTTCCCTTCACTCCGTACATTCGTGCCCGTCGTACATCTGTGCTCGCCGCAGCGTCAAGGTATCGAATCTTGAGCCTGCGTGGGGTTTTCCGGCGGAATGCAACCTTGCCAGGCGTTTCACAGACATCGGCAGGTACCAGTACAGTGCCCGGCATGGCCGAGAAGGGCTGGACATCACAGGCCGCCACGGCGGCCGGAATCGCGGCCGGCACGGGTGCCGCGCAACTGGGTCTCGGCTACGGCTTGGGCGTACTCGTCTGGCCGGCAACCGCCGCCGACGCGGAGAACATCTGGCTGGGCAGCCTCGGCTGGGCCACCTGGATCACCGCGAGCGCCACAGTGCTCGGCGCGGTGATAGCCGGTCGGCTGCGCCCCGACCGGCCCGGACGCTGGCTCGGCCTCTGGCGCTTCGCGCTGGCAACGGCCTCCGCACTCGGCGCCCTCGTTTCGGTCGCGCTCGTCGCGCTCCCGGCCCGCTCAGCGGTACGCCTTGACGACCTCTCGCCGCAGCTCATGGCTGGCGGATACGCGCTTGCCGGCCTGCTCGCCGGCCTGATCGTGGCGTTCTGGGCGGTCTCGTCGGGGCCGGTCGCGGCCAACCTGATCGGCACGGCAGCCGGGCTCTGGGCCCTGGCTATCGCCGGGGTGGTCGCCGAGCTGGTGACCGGCCGTGAATTCGCCACCTACCTGACCAGCTGGCAGTTCGCCGAGGCGGCAAGCCCGGTCCGGTACGGCGGCATCTACTGGCCGAGCGCACTGCTCACCCTGGCCGCTGCCTTCGTGATCGGCCTGATCGCCGCCTGGCCGGCCGCACGCCGGGGCAGCACCGGCCTGGGCACCGCGATCTCCGGTGCGGTCGGACCACTGCTCGTCGCGTTCTCGTTCCTGATCCTGGCACCCCAGCTGACCCAGGCAACCGGTCCGCTGCAGTCGGCATACCTGATCGCGCCGTACGCGGTACTCGCCGGTCTCGCCGGCTCGGCCCTGACCGCGGCGCTCGCCCAGAGCGCACAGGCCCGCCGCAACCGCCCCGACCTGGTCCCGGTGACGGCTCCTGACTCGGACTGGGACAACGACGTCTTCACGAACCCCGCCGAGACGGCCACCACTCGGGGTCGGGCAGGCACCGGCACCGCGGGTGTCAGCCTGACCGGCGCGGTCGCGAGCCGGGCCGCGGACCAGCCCGGTGAGGCGGCCGGTTCGGGCCGGAAGCCGACGTCGCCGGTGAGTGAAACGCCTGGTCGCAATCCGGTTGCCCCGAGGCAGCCGCTCCGACCGGAGCCGAAGCCGGTCAGCACGCCGCCGGCCCCGAAACCGCTGGGGCCGCCACCGTCGGCCGGAACACCTACCGGCCCGGCGCCGACCGCTCCGGCCAAGGCCACCGGTTCCGCCAAGGCACCCGGCCAGGCCACGCCGAGTCCGGTCGGAAAACCGGCCACACAGGACAGTCCACCTTATGCGGATCCGGAGATCGCCGCTGCAGCCCGGCCCAGCCGTAATCCGGCCAAGCGTGCCACCGGCCGCAAGGCCGACAACGGCAAGCCCGACGGCGGCACGCCCCGCTCCACGATCACCCCGCCGCCCGCGAACCCGACGGTCGCCCGCATCAACCCGGACGATCCCTCCAGCAAGTAAGAGCCTCCGTCAGGGTTCGGTCGGCCACCTGTGCACGGGCTCGTTGAGTCTCTGCAGCTCGACGTATCGCTGGGTCATCTCGCGAATCGCTGCCGGCCGGTCCAGCCCTCGCTTCTCGGCGGCGCGGACGGCAGCGGTCTGCCAGGTCGCCCCGTTGCGTCCGGTGCGGCAGCGGTCCTCGATCACGCCGAGCAGGCGGTTTCGCTGGGCCGCGTCGACGCCGAACCGATCCAGTCCGGCGTGCGCTTTCTCCAGCAATTCCCCGAGGACCAGGTCCACGACCGGGACCTCGTCCCGGCCGGGCCACCGCAGCACCGCCGCGATGCCGTCCTTGGAGCCGGCCTGGAAATTCGACGCGGCGTCGGCGAACGGCAATCGATCCCAGATCGGCGACTCCTCGGCGGCCAGCTCGGCGACCAGACCGAAGTAGAGCGCCGCGTTGGCGAGCAGGTCGACCACTGACGGCCCGGAGGGCAGCACCCGGTTCTCCACCCGAAGGTGCGGTTTGCCACCCGAGACGTCGTAGACCGGACGGTTCCAGCGGTAGACGGTTCCGTTGTGCAGGCGTAGCTCGTGCAGGCCGGGGATGTCGCCGGCTTCGAGTGCGGCCGCCGGGTCCTCGTCGTGCAGCTCGGGCAGCAGTGGCGGGAAATATCGGACGTTCTCCGCGTAGAGGTCGAGGGCCGAGTCGATCCAACGTTCGCCGAACCACACGCGGGGGCGTACTCCCTGGGTTTTGAACTCGTCCGGCCTGGCGTCGGTGGCTTGCTCGAAGAAAGCGATCCGGGTCTCGGCCCAGAGTCGGTTTCCGTACAGATAAGGGGAATTTGCCCCCAGCGCGACCTGGACCGCGGCTATGGCCTGGCTGGCGTTCCAGGATCGCGCGAAGTCGGCAGGCGGGACCTGGAGGTGGAACTGGACGCTGGTGCAGGCCGATTCGGGCGCGATCGTGTCGCTGCTGGTGCGCAAACGGTCGAATCCCTCGATGTCGATCCGGAACTCGTCACCTCGGGCGGCGACGATCTCGCTGTCCAGGGCTCGAAACCGTTCGCCTGCCGAGAGATTGGCCGGGACCAGGTGCGATGGTTGGAGCGTCGGCAGCATGCCGATCAGGGCGAGCCGGCTCTCACTCTTGCGGGCGCAGTCGGCGGCGGCGCGCAGACCGTCCAGAATGTCCCGTTCGTAATCTCCCAGACCGTCGCCCTCGATGAGCCGGGGCGGCACGTTGAACTCCAGGTTGAATTTGCCGAGCTCGGGCTGGAACCGAGGGTCACCGAGATTGGCCAGGATCTCGGCGTTGCGCATGCTCGGGCCGGCGTCCGCGTCGACCAGGTTGATCTCGATCTCCAGGCCGGTCATCGGCGCGGAGCAGTCGAACGGTGATGTATCCAACATCTCGCCCAGGACGTCGAGGCAGCGATGCAGCTTGCGGCGGAACGCAACCCGGTCCCGCGACGAGAAGACGGCGTTCACCAGATCCTTGCCCATGTGCCCTCCCGGGGACGACCGGCGGACGAAGGGACGTCGATCACCGCTCTGTGAACGAACAATCGCGCTCGGTACACATTGCCATCCCGGGCGGAGGACCGCCAGACGAGGCCAAGGACCCCGGACGCAGCGACGCGCCACCCGGAAGCCGGGCGGCGCGTCGCTGGAGACCTACCGGATCAGGCGGCGTCCTGCTGGAGGATGGCCTCGCCCTCGATCTCGATCTTGACCTTCTTGCTCACCATGAAGCCGCCGCTCTCCAGGGCGACGTTCCAGCTCAGGCCCCAGTCGTCACGGTCGATCTCGGTGTGCGCGCTGAAACCGAAGACGTGCTGACCGTACGGGCTGGTGGTGGCGCCCTCGAACTCGACGACCAGCTCGACCGGACGGCTGACACCCTTGATGGTCAGCTCGCCGTCGAGGACGAACTCGGCGCCCGCGTGCGACTTCACACCGGTGCTGCGGAAGTCCATGGTCGGGTACTTCTCCGACTCGAAGAAGTCGCCGGTGCGCAGGTGGTTGTCGCGGTCGACCTGGCCGGTCTCGACGCTGGCGGTCTTGATGGACGCGGTCACAGCGGAGTCCAGCGGGTTCTCGCCCACGGTGATGGTGGCGGAGGCCTCGGCGAACTGGCCGCGGACCTTGCTCACCATGAGGTGTTTGACCACAAAACCGACGCGCTTGTGCGCGGCGTCCAGCTCGTAGGTGCCGGCGGCCGGGATCTGCAGACCTTCGAACTCACGAGTGCTGACGGTCATGACGTTTCCTTCTTTCGAAACCTGAGCGACTGGATGCTTGTCTGACGGAGCAACTATATGCGCTGCAATATTCCCCCTGTCAAGTGCCTGCTAGTGTTGATCGTGTGAACACGGATCTGGACGACCCCCGCCTCACCGCCGTCGGCCTGCTCGCGGAGGCTTACACGGGATTGATGAACCGCCTCGCCGCGCAGTTCGACGAGCACCGGTTGTCCTCGGTCGAGTTCGAGGTGCTGATGCGCCTCGCCCGCTCGCCCGGCAACCGGCTGCGGATGACCGACCTGGCCGGGCAGACGACACTGTCCACCAGCGGCGTCACCCGCGTCGTCGACCGGATGGAAAAGGGCGGCCTGGTCCGCCGGGAGGCGTGCGCCAGCGACCGCCGCAGCTCGTACGCAGTGATCTCGGAGGCCGGCATGCAGCGCCTCGACGAGGTCCTGCCGGGACATCTCGAGCTGGTGCAGCAGTGGTACGTCGGGCTGCTCCCCCCGGCGCAGCTCGATCAGCTGCTGGGCTCACTGCGCACGATCCGCGATGCGGTGAACCCGTGCGCAGTGGCCGGCAGCGAAGAGCCGATCCAGCCGGCGGCCTGATCCTGTTTCAGAGGCCGCTTGTTCAGGGGCCGCTTGTTCAGGGGCCGCTTGTTCAGAGGCCGAGACCTCGGGCGATCAGCATGCGTTGGACCTCGGACGTGCCCTCGCCCACTTCGAGGATCTTGGCGTCCCGGTAGAAGCGGCCGACCGCTGACTCGTTCATGAAGCCGTACCCGCCGTGCACCTGGGTGGCGTACCGGCTGTTCTCCATGGCGGCGTTGCTGGCGTTCAGCTTCGCGATCGCCGCGTACCGCTTGAAGTCCTCGCCGGCGAGCATCCGGGAGGCCGCGTCGTAATAGCCGAGCCGGGCCACGTGCGCGCGGAGTTCCATGTCGGCGATCAGGAAGCTGACGGCCTGATTGTCGCCGATCGGCCGGCCGAAGGCGGTGCGCTGCTTCGCGTAGTTCACCGACTCGTCGACGCAGCCCTGCGCAAGGCCCACCGACAGGGCGGCGATCGCGATCCGGCCCTCGTCGAGGATCCGCAGGAACTGGGCCAGGCCCCGGCCTCGTACGCCGAGCAGGTTGGCCTCGGGTACGCGTACGTCATCGAAGGACAGCTCGTGGGTGTCCGAGGCGCACCAGCCAACCTTGGAGTACTGCGGCGCGACGGTGAACCCGGGAGTGCCGGACGGCACGATGATCGTCGACAGCTCCTTGCTTCCGTCCGGGTTCTGGCCGGTCACCGCCATCACGGTGACCAGGCAGGTGATGTCGGTTCCGGAGTTCGTGATGAACGCTTTCGTCCCGTTGATCACCCACTCGCCTGTCGACTCGTCGAGCACCGCGCGGGTCAGCGTCCCGGATGCGTCCGAACCGGCGCCGGGCTCGGTCAGCCCGAACGCCGCGAGCGCCTCGCCGCTGGTCAGCCGGGGCAGCCAGTGTTCTTTCTGTTCGTCCGTCCCGTACCGGTAGATCGGCATGGCGCCGAGCGAGACCCCCGCTTCCAGGGTGACCGCGACCGAGCTGTCCACTCTGGCGAGTTCTTCGAGCGCGATGCAGAGCGCGAAGTAGTCGCCGCCCATGCCGCCGTGCCGCTCGTCGAAGGGAAGGCCGAAAAGTCCCATCTTGCCCATCTGGCGCACGATCTCGTACGGGAACGTCTTGCTCTCGTAGTGCTCAGCGATCACCGGGGCAACCTGCTCCCGGGCGAACTGGCGCACGCTCGCGCGCAGCTCCTCGTACTCGTCGCCGAGCCGGAAGTCGACCATGACTGCCTCTCTCTGGAGCGGGTTGATCTACACAGGAGTGACGCCGTGCCGGCGCCGGGAGAACGCGCGGTCCTTGCCCCGCGCCGCGTCGAAGCGCCGGACCAGCTCGGCCCGCAGATCGGCCGGCTCGACGACCGTGTCCACAACGAGTTCGCCGGCGAGACGCATGATGTCGATGTCGCGCTCGTACTCGGCGCGGCGCGCGGTGACGAAGGCGGAGCGTTCCTCCGGGTCCTCGATCGCTGCGATCTTGTTGGCGTACACCGCGTTCACCGCGGCCTCCGCGCCCATCACCGCGATCTTCGCGGTGGGCAGGGCGATCGTGGCCTCCGGATCGAACCCGGGACCGGCCATCGCGTAGAGCCCGGCACCGTACGCCTTACGCACCACCACACAGATCTTCGGAACCGTGGCCTCCGAGATCGCGGTGATCATCTTGGCGCCGTGCCGGATGATGCCCTGTTTTTCCACTGCCGTGCCGACCATGAAACCGGGCACGTCGGTGAGGAAGAGCAGCGGAACGTTGAAGGCGTCACAGAGCTGCACGAACCGGGTGGCCTTGTCGGCCGAGTCGACGAACAGCACCCCGCCCTTGAACATCGAGTTGTTGCCGACCACGCCGACCACCTCGCCGTTCAGACGAGCGAATCCGACGGTCAGCTCACGTGCCCACAGAGCCTGGATCTCGAAGTACGAATTCTCGTCGACCAGGCCTTTCACGTACCGTCGCATGTCGAAGGCCTGGCGCTCGCTGACCGGAACCAACGCGCTGAGATCGACCCGGCCAGGCTCTGCCGCGGTCGCCGCAGGCGGCTGCTGCGTCCAGTTCGCCGGCAGGTACGACAGGTAGGTCCGCACCACGTCGAGCGCCTCGCGCTCGGTCTTGCAGAGGAAATGGCCGACGCCGGACTCGGTGCAGTGCACCCGGGCACCACCCATCGCTTCGAGGGTCGTCTTCTCCCCGGTGACCATCTCGACCATCCGGTCGGAGCCGAGGTACATGCTGGCGTTGCCCTCGACCATCGCGACCACGTCACAGAACGCCGGAATGTACGCCCCACCGGCCGCGGACGGCCCGAACAGCGCGCAGACCTGCGGAATCGCGCCGGATGCACGGACCTGAGTGTGGAAGATCTTGCCGGCGCCCCGGCGGCCGGGGAAGAGGTCGACCTGATCGGTGATCCGGGCGCCGGCCGAGTCGACGAGGTAGACCATCGGCACGCTCTCGCGGTACGCCCGCTCGATGATCCGGACGATCTTCTCGACCGTACGCGCGCCCCACGAACCGGCCTTGACCGTCGAGTCGTTCGCCATGACACAGACGGGGCGGCCATCGATCCGCCCGAATCCAGTGATCACACCGTCGGCGGGCAGGCCGTCCGCGAGACTGTTGGCATAGATGCCGTCCTCGACGAACGTGCCCTCGTCGATCAGCAGGCCGATCCGCTCACGAGCGAAGAGCTTGCCCTTTGCGGCGTTGGCGGCGTGATATTTCTCGGCGCCACCGGCCAGCACACGCTTGCGTACGGCCGCGAGCGCGTCGCCGTCCATCGTTCCTCCGCATCCCGGCGGGATCGCCGCCTTAACGATCGTTAGAAACCTTAACGGTCGTTAGGCTAGCCCATTTGGTGGGACGACGGCAACGACGGACGGGAGCCTCCGCGGCTGCGGAAGCTCCCGTCCGTATTCAGTTACTTGCTATCGCCGCGCGATGATCAGCGCAGGCTGTTGAGCAGACCCAGGCCACCGCCGAGGCCGGCGCTGCGAACGCCGCCCAGGTCGGTCAGACGGCCGAGCGAGGACTTCTCGGCGGCACGGCCACCGTTGCCCTTGGTGTAGGTGTCGGGGAGCTCGTCGCCGTAACCCGCGTCGTCCTGGACGTCGGCCGGCAGCTCGTCGGCCGGAGCCTCGTCGCCGTAACCCGAGTCGTCCATGACGTCGTCGGCCGGAGCCTCGTCCGCCACGTCCGGGGCCTCGTCGGCGTAACCGCCGTCGCCACGAACGTCGCCCGGCATGTCGGTGTCGGCCGGAGCCTCGTCACCGTAGCCACCGTCATCGCCGGCCACGTCACCGTCGTCGTCCTTGACCGGCTTGACCTTCTTGATGTTGCTGTCGATCACGTTCGCGCAGTTCGCCTGGCTGTACGACTGGCCGAGGAACGACAGCGAGTTGCCGCAGATGTTGATCGGCGCGGTGATCGGCGCGGCGAACTGGGTGCCGTTCAGGAACCCGAAGTTGCCGGCGTTGCTCTGCCGGATGCCGCCCCAGTCGCCACCGACGTTGCCGCCGTGGCCACCGGTCGGGACGAACCCGAAGTTGCCGAGGTTGCCCTGGCCCGGGTTGAAGCCACCGTGCCCGAGGCCACCCTGGCCGAAGCTGGGCTTGGTGTGCCCGAACCCGCCGGGAACGACGTTGCCGATGCCGTGCTGGCCGCCGAGGCCGTGCTGGCCGCCGAGGCCGTGCTGGCCGCCGGTGCCGTGCGCCAGGTTGTGCGCGGCGTTGCCGAGGGCGTTGTTGCCGAGCAGGTTGCGGTCGGTGCCGAAGCTCTCGCGCTGCATCGACGACTTCTTGACGATGCTCTTGCGGCCGTCGACGCCGATCGCGTTGGTGCAGGCCGCGGCGGCGTAGGAGACGCCACCCAGGCTGGTGGCGTTGCCGCACGCGTTGATCGGCATGGTGACCGGAACGGCGATCTGGGTGCCGTTGCCGAACCCGAAGTTGCCGACGCTCTGCTGGCCGATGCCGTCGTTCCAGCCGTTCTGGCCACGGTGTCCACCGGCGCCGATGGCGTTCACGCCGGAGCCGGAGCCCTGCGAGGTGCCGAGCAGGCTGTCCGCGTTGCCGACCTGGTTCATCGGGAGGACGACCGGGAACGCGATCTGGGAGCCGTTGCCCTCGCCGAAGTTGCCGAGGCCGGCCTGGTCGATGCCGGCCTGAGCCGCGGCGGCCGGAGCGAGGAGAAGGGCGCCGGCAGCGAGCACACCGATGCTGAGCGTCTTACGAACCCAAGTCTTCTTCATTTGGAAAGAAGTGCCTTTCACGAATGGTCAGCAAGGAATTTCCGCGTATTAAATTGGCTGGTTCCGGAACCTGTTTTCGGGCGCAGCGGTGCCCAGGCTCGTTTTTCTGCGTTGACTCCGCCATCAGCGGGTGAAGTGATGTTCTGCGGGTCGTTCGGCCGATTCGCCGCCTGTGCGCAAGCGGTTCGGGAATCGGAGGCCCGGACGCACGGCGAAGCGCCGGCGTTCCATCACTGAATCAGTCAGGTGAGACGGTCGGTGCCACGGCGTCGTTACGCCGGGCCTCGACATCGACCGCGAACGGGAACCGGTGACTGTCCACCGCGCCGTTCACGACTCGAGCCGGAAGGACGGCCACCGGGCCAACCTCCGGAGACGCTCCCGGCCCACCGGCCGGGATACCGCTGACAGTCCCGAGATTCATCCGCGCAGGGGAGGGCCCATCCTCGACGGGCGCTTCCTGCTGGCGGTACGCCACGGTCAGAGCCGACCTCGCGGCCGGTACGCGACGGTGAACGTGGGACCGGGGCTCCGCCTTCGCATGCCGTGCCGGCGTGACACCGGCCGGAGCGCGAGAGGCTTTGATGCTGCTGCTTTCCGAAGTGGACGGATCGATCTTGTTTGCCGCCGCCGCATCGCCTGCTGCCTGTGGCATCTTCGCGATCGGGGCGGCGCCGCCGCCGTCGAGCGGTGATTCGACGTCCACCTGGGGCTTTTCAGCCTCGGCGTCCGGCATATCCAGCTCGTTCACGGTAACCGCGGCGTCCTGGTCCGGTTCGGGTCGCGTACGGTCGTCCGCCCGTCCTCCGCTGGTACGCGAGGGAGCGATCTTCCAACGCGGTTCCGCACCGAACGGGTCCGCGTCGATCGCGGTTCCGTCGTAGGTCACCTCGTAGGGCATCTCCACCGGCCCGGACAGCATCCGTTCCGCTGTCGTGAGGATCGACGTCACGACACGCCTGTGGAGTTTTGGTGCGGGTTCGGACTCCAGCGGCTGGACGGCCGCCTCCAGGAGTTCACCGACCATCAGTTCGTCGCCGTACACCTGCGCGACACTGTTCGACGTGGACTCGTACGCCGAGCCGGCGGGCTCGGCGTCGTGATCCGCGGCGTTCGCGGCGGTGGCGGTGAGCAGCCAGGCCGCTCCGGCCAGTCCGCCGATGACGAGTGCACGCACGGCCCACCGAGAGCCGGTGTGCCCTGCGCGGCGCTCCTGTCGCCGCTCCGCCCCCTGGTTCGGGTACGGCATGAGCGGGGAGCCGCCGTCGGGGACCGACGAAGACCTGCTCGCCGTACGCGTGAAGCGCTCGACTTTCCAGCCCGTCATGATCCACCCCCCCGTCGTCGACGCCGGCCGAAGACCTGATCGCCAAGTCCTGACAGAAACGCTGCCGTTCAGGACCAGGCGATATTGGCCACTCGGTATTGGTAACGACGGGGGCGAACGAGAAGTCACGCGGACAATTCGGAAAAATGGTCACCGGAAAGGTGCGGAGAAATCACGCCAACCGGGTACGCGGTCCGGCACGCAGAACGCCGGAAGTAAGACGCCGGCCAACCACCTTTTCGGCCAGCTCAGCGGCCTCAATCAACCGGTCCAGATCGATTCCGGTGTCGATTCCCATGTCGTGCAGCATGTGCACCACCTCTTCAGTGGCGACGTTGCCGGAAGCTCCCGGCGCGTACGGGCACCCGCCAAGACCGCCCGCGCTCGCGTCGAACTCGGTCACGCCGAGATCCAGGGCGGTCAGGATGTTCGCGAGACCCGTACCCCTGGTGTCGTGGAAGTGCAGCAGGTCCGGGCGTACCGCGGAAAGAAGATCACGCACCCGGCGGGGAGTCGCCATGCCTGTCGTGTCGCCGAAGGCGATGCGGTCCGCGCCGTCGGCGCGGACGCGAGCCACGATTGCGGCGACCCGATCCGGATCGATGTCGCCCTCGAACGGGCAGCCGAAACTGGTGGCGACGATGACTTCCACTGTCGCGCCCGACTCGTGCACCAGCGGGATCAGGCCGGCGATGTCGTCGAGCGACTCGTCGGTGGACCGGTTGAGATTGCGCCGGTTGTGGGTGTCGCTCGCCGACACCACCACCTCTATCTCAGCGAAGCCTGCGGCGATCGCGCGCTGCGCGCCACGACCGTTAGGGATCAGCGCCGAGTACCGCACGTCGGGGTTGCGCCAGGCCGTGGCCCAGACCTCGTCGGCGTCGGCCATCTGCGGGATGGCCTTCGGGTGGACAAACGAGACCGCCTCGATGCGGCGCACGCCGGTGCGGCTCAGCGCGTCGATCAGGGCGACCTTGGCCTCGGTCGGTACCGGGTTCTCGTTCTGCAGGCCGTCCCGGGGAGCGACTTCACGAATGCTGACGAAAGTCATGACCTCACCTCATCCGGGAGACGATGCCGGTGTCGTAGTCGCCGGACAGGAATTCCGGGTTCTCCAGCAGCTCGGCGAAGAACGGCAGGTTGTTCTTCGGCCCGGCGATCGCGAAGCCGGCCACCGCAGCACGGGCCTTCTCGATCGCGTCCTGCCGGTCGGTACCGAAAACGATCAGCTTCGCCATCAGCGAGTCGTAGTTCTGGCTGACCGTGGTGCCCTCGGTGTAACCGGAGTCGACCCGGACACCCTCGCCGGACGGCTCCACCCAGGTGGTGATCCGGCCAGGGCCGGGGAAGAAGCGCTTCGGGTCCTCGGCGTTGATCCGGAGCTCGATCGCGTGCCCGCTGGTCTTTCCAAGATCCACACTGGAGGGCATCCCGGACGCGATCCTCAGCTGCTCCTCGACCAGGTCGATGCCGTGGATGATCTCGGTGATCGGGTGCTCGACCTGCAGCCGCGTGTTCATCTCCAGGAAGAAGAAATCGCCGGTCGCCGGGTCCAGCAGACACTCCACAGTGCCCGCATTGCGATAGTTGACCGCTTCGCCGGCTTTGACTGCCGCGGCCAGCAGACGTTCCCGCAGCTCAGGAGAGACAGCCGGGGACGGCGCCTCCTCGACCAGCTTCTGGTTGCGGCGCTGCACCGAGCACTCCCGCTCGGAGAGGGCGATCACCCGGCCGTCGGCCAGACCGAGAATCTGCACCTCGACGTGGCGCACCCTGGGGAAATAGCGCTCGATCAGCACCGATCCGTCGCCGAACATCCGCTCGGCGAAGGTGCGCACCTTCTCGAACTCCTTGTGCAACTCGGCGTCGTCGTTCGCGACCGCCATGCCCATCCCGCCGCCGCCGGCCGACGCTTTCACCATCACCGGGTAACCGATCAACTCGGCCGCCCCGCGAGCTTCCTCGACGGTCGCCGCCGGGTCTGACGACCCGGGCGCGACCGGCACGCCTGCCGCGGCCATCAGGTTGCGCGCATTGATCTTGTCGCCCATCGCGCTTATCGCGTCGGCGCCGGGTCCGACCCACACCAGGCCGTTGCTCACGACGGTACGCGCGAAGTCCGGGTTCTCACTCAGGAAGCCGTAGCCGGGATGGATCGCCTGGGCACCTGTGGATTTCGCGGCTGCCAGGATCGCGTCGGCATTGCGGTAACTCTGTGCCGGATTGGCCGGTCCGATGCACACGGCCTCGTCAGCTTCGAGGACGAACGGCAGGTCAGCGTCGGTGTCCGAGTGGACCGCGATGGTCCGGATCCCCAGCCTTCGCGCGGTCCGGACGATCCGGCGGGCAATCTCGCCCCGGTTCGCGACGAGCAACGACTCGATCATTCCGCTCCTTTGCGGTCGGTCTTACGCCCTTGTGGGGCGCTGTTTCGACACCGCCGGTGGTGGGGCGGTGTCGATGACGCGTTGTTGTCGAGGTGTTCGGTGTTCTATCGGGTAATTCCAGCAGGTCAGCGGCCGGCCAGGGCGTGGATCGTCGCCTCTCGCAGCAGATCGGCCCGGCGACGGCGCTCCACCTCGCCACCGAGGAACGGCGTCGAGTTCATCAAGCCGAAGGCGGCGTGCGCCAGAACCCGGGCCTCCGGCGCGGCCAGCTCGGGGCGCACCCGGGAGAGCACCGACACCCACTCCTCGACATAGAGACGCTGCAGACGGCGGATCTGCCGGCGCGGCTCGTCGGGCAGGCGGTCCAGCTCGTGCAGGTGCAGAGCGATCACCGCGGGGTTGGTCAGCGCGAAGTCCACATGGAAGTCGACGAGGTCGGCGAGTGCGGCCTCGACATCGTCGGAGTGCCGGGCCACGCGCTCCTGGCCACCCTCAAGCAGGCTCTCGCTGACCGGGATCAGGGCGGCGACCAGCATCGCCTCTTTGCCGGCGAAGTGGTGGTAAAGGGCTGGGCCGGTGACGCCGGCGGCGGAACCGATGTCGTCCATCGACACGCCGTGATAACCGCGGGAGGCGAACAAGCCGACCGCGATCTCCAGAATCTCGTCGCGGCGTGACCGCCGCCGAGGCGCCGGAGGGGTGGTCCGGTGCCGCTGCTCTACCGTCGTCACGTGGCAACTGTAACCCGGCGTCAAGCCCTCACTTAACGGTCGTTCAGCCCCTTTTTCGCTTCGCGCGCCTCGTCCAGCAGCGTGCCTGCCAGTTCCCGGCTCGCCGCGTCGGGACCCATGCCTGCCAGCAGGGTGTCCAGCATCGTTTCCGCCTCGTCCGCCGAGCCGGACCGGAGCAACGCTTCGGCCAGCATGGTGGTCACCCGATCGGCGTCGTCGATCGCTCCGATCTCACGCAACTGCTCCGGTGCGCCACGCAGATGCGGCACCGCGTCACCGAACCGGCCCCGGCGCATCAACAGGTTGCCGACCTCGAAGGCGAAGACCGCCCGGCCCCAGATCACGCCCGGTTCGGCGGCAAGATCGGCAGGCAGAGCGGCGTATCGCTCGGCGACCACACCGATCAGTTCCTCGGCCTCGTCGACCTCGTCGGCGAAGTTGAGCGCCATCAGCCGCCGGCGCAGCACCCGCAGCTCGCCGACCGGGTCACCGGACTCGCGCAACGACTCGGCGGCGGCCCGGAAGGTCAGCGCGGCCTCACTGTCCCGGTCCATGTCGTACAGAAGCTGGCCGGCCTGCTCGCCGATCTGCCCACGGCCGGCCGGGTTGTCCACCAGCCGCTCGATCAAGTCCCGGAAGCCGGCCAGGGCCCGGGTGTTGTCGCCGAGATCACGATAGAGGTTGGCCAGCAGGAACCGGCAGTTGTCCGCCGGCTCCTCGATGCCGAACCGCTCGAAGCCGAGCAGTGCTTCTTCAGCCACCTCGATCGCCTCGGCCGTGCGGCCGGCTGCCTGGTACGCCTGGGCCAGCTCGTGCCGGGCGAAGATGCCCGTGTGGTCTGCCAGCTCGGGGTCCTCGGCGGTGCCGCTCTGCTCCGCGGTCAGGCCGATCAGCTCGACGTAGTCCTCGATCGCCTCGGCCGGCCGGTCCAGGCTCATCAGGGCACGGGCACGGTGGATCCGAGCGGGAACGACCGCGCCACCGAGGTCGGTGGCGAGCGCCGGGGTAAGGACGGCCACCGCTTCCTCGGGTGACTCGGTGAGCTGGCCGAGCAGCACGGCGGCCTCGGCGCCGGAATCGGCCGGGCCGTTCTCCTGGTAAAAGGCGTAAGCCAGCCGGGCCGCCGCGGCAGCCTCCTCATGCCGGTGCGCGAGAGCACGGTTCTGTGCCCGGACGATCGCGTGGAAGGCCGATCGGCGTGCCTCACCGGTCTCCTCAGCGAACCGGTCCGCCTGGTCACCAGCCTCGTTGGCATCGTCGAGTCGCCCCAGCAAACGGTACATTTGGGACAGACGCAGCCACGCGCTCGCTCGGCTGTCCGCGTCGCCGTGCTCCTCGTGGTGAGCGACAGTCGCCGTGATCACCGCGAGCAACTCGTCGGAGGGCTCGTCGGCCAGTGCCCGCACCAGCGCGGCCCTGGCTCGCATCAGGCTCGCCTCGCCCTCGTCGCCCGCCTCGGCGAACAACTCGGCGGCCCGTGACCAGGCGTCGGCGGTCTCCTCGTGTTTGCCGTCGGCGAGCACGAAGCCGCGCGCCTTGAACAACCGAGCCGCGAGAGCCAGCTCCACCGGCACGTCACCCGGTGCCTCGACCTGAGCGTCGCCCGCTCTCTCGACCTGCGCGTCGCCCTGAGCCTTTAGCTGCGTGTCGACCTTTGCCTCGACCGCTGTCATCACCTCACGGAACGCGGCATCGCGGTCCTCGGACCGGTAGCGCTCGGCCAGGTCGAGCAGCTCGGCGAGGCTCGCGCCGGCCGGGATCTCAGCCGGCGGCTCCGGCGTGACCTCGGCCGGACGGGGCGGTGCGGCAACCGGACCGACCGGGGTCGGTCGGGCCGTCGCGGACAGCTGCACCACCACCTCGTAGGGCTCGGCGGCGAGCGCCTTGCGGATGCTCTCGCCCTGGTGGCCGGTGCCGTTGCGGGCGTCGAAGCGGGCCGCCGTCCCGGTCGCGAACGCCGCCAGCTCCGCGGACAGCTCGGCGGCCGTGATGTCCGGCTTGCCGCTACGGCGGATCACCGCGTCGCCGTGGCCCATCTCGGTGATCCGGCGCAGCAGCATCGACGACTCGGCGGCGAACCACATGGCCGACGACGGCGAGGGCGCGCGGTCGAACCAGTCGATGTGCCGCTGGAGGATCTCCAGGCCGCGGTGCTCGTTGCCGCTGCGGGCGCAGAACGAGATGTGGTCACCGATGCCGCCGAAGTCGGCAAGGTTGTTCCGCTCGATCAGGTAGGACCGGCGGTGGGCGTCGGCAGCCTCGGCCGGGCGGCCGGACCGCAGGTAGGCCACCATCAGCTCGCTGAGGATGCTCTGCGGTTGCTCGTTGCATGACAGGTGACCGGCGAGCACCGGCTCGGCCAGCTCGACGGCCTCGGCGAACTGTTCCTTGCCGATCAGGTGGTATGCCAGCGAGGTCGGGTCGCAGCCGGCGCAGTCGGAGAGCTCGTCGCGCGGCGCGGCCTGCCACTTCTCGAACCAGCCCTGCGCTTCCTCGGTCGCGCCGACGTGCTGGGCGACCAGGTAGCGGTGTTTGTAGACGGCCTGCATCCCGCGGCCGTGCTCGCGGTAACGCCGCTCCATGTCGTCGAGGACCACGTAGGTCCGGGCGAGCGGGATCTCCGGGAACCGGGTCAGCGCGTTGACCATGTTCTTGAAGAGCCAGAGCAGGTTGTGCGTCCACCGCTCGTGGTACGGCGCGGGCTTGCGATCGAAATCGGCCACGCACCAGGAGAAGGTGGGGAACGATTTCACCGGCTCGCCGCCGTACATGTACGCGGTGGTGGCGAACAGGCGCGTGTAGAAGGCCAGGGCCGGGTCACCGGCGCCGTCCACGTGACGCAGCACCTGCTCGACCAGGGCGATCTGCGCGACGCCGTACGGCAAATCCTGAGCCTGGTGCAGCAGTCCCCAGAGTTCGTCAGCCGTTTTCATGGTCAGGACTCTCCCGGAACGGCTCGGTCCAGAAGGCCGAGAAGCGAGGTGGTGAGCAGGGCGGCGTCGGCCGGCCGGATCGGGTGGTGCCCGAGCATCAGCGCCTGGCCGTAGAGCGACTCGACCGCTAGACCGGCGAGCTCGTCGTCGCCGAGTGCGGCGATCCGCCGGATCAGGGGGTTGCGATGGTTCAGCACCAGCTGCGGGCGGTCGGTCGGCACGGTCTGCGCCAGCGCGTCGAGCACCCCGCCCCAGAGGTCGTCGGCCTGCGACCGGCTCGTGGTGAATTCTTCCTGGAACGTCGCGGATCGGCTGATCAGGTAGAGCGCGGGCAGCGTGACCGGGTCGAACGCACGCACCACGACCTCGCAGCCGAGTCTGTCCAACCGGCGCTGCGCGGCTGCGAGGAACGGGCGCAGGCGCAGCTCGACCTCCGCGTCCACCGGAAGGAACCGGGTGGCTAGGTCGGACGGGTCGAGCCGCTCGGCACTGGTTTCCCTGTCGACCGCGGCGAGCCGCTCGATCAGGTCGGCGTCGTACACAAAACCGCCGTTGATCAGGGCGATGTCCTGTGCCGCGGCGACCGCGGCGAGCTGCCGGAACTCGTCGTCGGTTGCGGCGTAACGCAGCAGGCCGTGCCGGGCGCGGAAGTCGGCGAGGGTGATCTCACCCATGTTGGTCTGCATCGGGTACCACTGCTCGACCAGGTGCAGCATCTCGTCGTCGTGCAGAGCGAGCGCCTTGACGCCGAGGTGGTGGATGCGCAGGAACGCGGCGAGGCGGTGCGGATCGGTCGCCGCGAGCCGGGCCAGCCAGCCGCGCAGCTGGTCGGCGATGGCGTCCCGGGTCTCGGCGAGCTGGCCGTCGTCATAGAGCGCCTCACGGCTCGCGGTCGGGCGCAGCTCGCTGCTGTCCACCACGCACCGGGCGAAGAACGCCCACTCCGGGAGCAGGCCCTCGACGTGCTCGGAGAGCAGCATGCGTTTCAGGTAGACCCGGTGGCCGCCACGGCTCGCCGGGTTGACCGGGGCGGGCAGCACGAACGCGGCGCCGCTGAGGCCGGCGGCCGGCACGTTCAGCTCGATCACGTCGAAC
Source organism: Actinoplanes sp. CA-015351 (assembly GCF_050955685.1). NCBI lineage: Bacteria > Bacillati > Actinomycetota > Actinomycetes > Micromonosporales > Micromonosporaceae > Actinoplanes > Actinoplanes sp. CA-015351. The sequence continues at coordinate 24,950 of NZ_CP192102.1, read as the reverse complement.
GGGCGGAAGCCCAGGGTGGCCTCGGCGTATGCCAGCCGCTCGGACTGCGGGCGGTCCCAGGGCAGCACGTCGTCGGTCACGGCCCGGCCGTCCACGGTCACGGCGACCGGTAGCAACGAGCCGTAGAGGCCGGCCAGCTCGCTCACCGTCGTACCGGTAACGAAGTGCTCTGAGCCGCGGCGCGGCAGAAGGGTGACCGTGGTCCCTGGCTCGCGGTCCTCGCCCGGGCCGACGTCGTAACGACCATCGGAGTGACCGGTCCAGAGGACCGGCGGGGCGTCGCCGCGGCGGGTGTGCACGCGGATCTCGTCGGCGACCATGAAGCAGGAGAGCAGGCCGATGCCGAACTGGCCGAGGAACTGGTGGCGGGCAAAGCCGAGCTCGTCACGCTTGGAGCTGCGGCCGATCGTGGCGAGCAGCTCGTGCACCTGCGCCTCGGTGAGGCCGATGCCGTTGTCGCTGATGCGCAGCTCGTCCCCGGTGACGATCTCCACGCGTCCTGCGTGGTCGGGGCCGACCGCGGTGATCGCGTCGACCGCGTTCTGAAGGAGCTCGCGGATGTAGACGCGCGGGCTCGCGTAAAGGTGGTGGCTGAGGAGATCAACGATCCCTCGCAGATCGACCTGGAACGTGTTGCTCACGGTCGATCACGGTACCGGGCGGCACCGACAAAATCGGTGCCGCCCGAAAGCCGAGCTAGCTCAGACCACCCGGTTCCGTCCCCTGGGCGATCGGTGCGCGGACCAGGTTGCCCCACTCCGTCCAGGAGCCGTCGTAGTTACGGACCTGCGGGTATCCGAGCAGGTGGTGCAGCACGAACCAGGTGTGCGACGACCGCTCACCGATCCGGCAGTACGCGATGATGTCGTCCGCCGAGTCGAGCCCGAGCTCGTCGGCATAGATCTTGACGAGATCGTCGTGCGGTTTGAACGAGCCGTCCTCGTTCGCCGCCAATTTCCACGGCTTGCTCAGCGCGCCCGGGATGTGACCGCCGCGCAGCGCACCCTCCTGTGGGTACGCCGCCATGTGGGTCAGCTCGCCGGTGTACTCCTGCGGCGACCGGACGTCGACAAGTGGCCGTCCGCTCGCGATGTGACCCATGACCTGGTCACGGAACGCGCGGATGGCGGCGTCGTTGCGGACCGGAACCGGGTACTCCGCACGGTTTCGCACCGTCTTGTCGCGGGTCAGGGCACGCCCCTCGGCCGCCCACTTCTGCCGCCCGCCATCAAGCAGGCGCACGTCGCGGTGGCCGAAAAGACTGAAGACCCAGAGTGCGTACGCCGCCCACCAGTTGAAGTTGTCGCCGTAGAACACGATCGTGTCGTCACGGCCGATGCCCTTGGACTCGCAGAGTGCCGCGAACGCGGCCGGGTCCAGGTAATCGCGGGTGATCTGGTCGTTCAGCTCAAGATGCCAGTCGACCTTGACGGCGCCCGGGATGTGGCCGGTGTCGTAGAGCAGCACGTCCTCGTCCGATTCGACGACGACCAGGCCGGGCGTTTCCAAATTCTCGGCGAGCCACTCGGTGGTGACCAGTTTGTCGGGGTGCGCGTAAGCCTGAAGGGCCTGCGCAGGATCGTTCGGAACGGACATGCTTGTCACGCTAGCGCTTCCTGCTCGCTGATCGTTTTCTATTCGCTGATCGGCGACCAGGGATTCCGCGTCTACGTGACGCCGGCGACATGGACCCTTGTGGACGATCGGGTGTGTAATCCCTGTAGACGCCGGGTAACCGTTTCGTAACCGCGTTCAGGGGGTGTGGAACATGGCTAGATCCGTCGCGGACGCGATGACTCGCAGGGTCGTCTACCTGCCGGAGGACACCAGCCTCGACGAGGCCGCCCAAGCCATGCGCGACCAGGGCATCGGCGACGTCGTGGTGACGCACGGGCCGACCATGGCGGGGATCGTCACCGATCGCGACATCGTGATCCGGGCGATCGCCGAGCATCTGCCACCCGAGACCACCCGGCTCGGCGACATCGCCACCCGGGAACTGATCATGGTCGAGCAGAGCGCCACCGTGGACGAGGCAGTGACGGCCATGCGCACTCGGGGCGTACGCCGTCTCCTGGTCTGCGACGCGGACCGCAACGTGGTCGGCATCCTCAGCCTCAGTGACGTTGCCCTCCTGTCCGCCTCGGCCGCCGCCTGAGACAGGACTCCGGGTTGATCGGCCGCGTAGGGTCGATCGGGTGACCGACATGCCGCCCAAGCTCTCCGAGATCGTCGACGACTTCGCCTCCGCACCGCGCGAGGTGGTGCTCGAGATGCTGCTGGAGTTCTCGGACGCGGTGCCGCCCCTGCCCGAGTCGCTGGCCGGCCACGAGGGCATGGAGCAGGTGCCGGAGTGCCAGACCCAGTTCTTCCTGAAGGCCCTCGTGCAGCCCGACGGGACCGTGGTGACCCACTTCGACTGCCCTCCGGAGGCGCCGACCACCCGCGCCTTCGCCGGCATCCTCGCCGAGGGCCTGGCCGGGGCGAGCGCTGAGGAGGTCCTTGCCGTTCCGGACGATCTCTACGCGCGGATGGGGCTGGCTCAGGCGATCAGCCCGCTGCGGATCCGCGGCGGCACGGCGATCCTGGGACGGCTGAAGCGCCAGGTCGCGGCCGCTGTCGCGGAGGCGTGACGTGGATATTCAGGTCTGGTCCGACGTCGTGTGCCCGTGGTGCTACATCGGCAAGCGGCGGCTGGAACGCGCCGTGGCCGCCTTCGACGGCGCTGTCACGATCACCTATCGGGCGTACCAGCTCGATCCGGGACCGGTGCCCGAGCCGCTGCCGATCAAGCAGGTGATGGCCGCGAAATTCGGCGGCCCGGCACGTGCGGAACAAATGTTCACGCACGTCACCTCGATTGCCGCCGGTGAGGGCCTGCGTCTGGACTTCAGCCGGGCCATCGCCGCCAACACGTTCGCGGCGCACCGGCTGATCGCATGGGCGGCGACCCAGGAACGACAGGCCGACATGCTGGAGGCGTTGCAGGTCGCCCACTTCACCGACGGCGTCGACATCGGCTCGCCGGTGGCACTGGCCCGGGTGGCCGGCGGAATCGGCCTGAACGAGACGGCGGCCCTGGTCCACCTCGAGTCGGACGCGGGCAGCGCGGCGGTTCACACCGACCTGAAGGAGGCCGGCGAGCTCGGTATCTCGAGCGTGCCGACCTTCGTCATCGATGGGAAGTTCGTGGTTCAGGGCGCTCAGGAGGCGCCGACGCTGCTGGCCGCGTTCGAGGAAATCGCCCGCCGGGAAGCCGCCGACGCAACAGCGTGACGATTGTCGATGTCGTTTCACGTGGAACGACATCGACGTTCATCAGGCGATCATCGGCTGACCTCACGGTCGAAGCCGTCGATTCAGCCGGCCTCGCGGGCCAGGCCGTCGACTTCAGCCGGCCTCGCGGGCCATGCCGTCGATCACTTCGGCTCCGGGGAGTGCACCCAGAGCCGGGCCGGCGATTGCGATCTTGCTGTGCCGCACACCCGAGCCGATGATCACGTGCGGGGTGGCGATCACCCGCGAGTCGACCAGGATCGGCCAGGACACCGGAAGACCGATTGGCGTGATGCCGCCGTACTCCATGCCGGTCAGCGACACCGCCTCGTCCATCGGCGCGAAGCTCGCCTTGCGGACGTCGAGGTACTTGCGGACGACGCCGTTCACGTCGGCCCGGGTGGTGGCGAGGACGACACAGGCGGCGTACTTGGTGACGTCGCCACGGCGGCCGGCGACGATCACGCAGTTCGCGGACTCGGTGAGGCTCACCCCGTACGCCTCGCAGAAGGCGGCCGTGTCCGCCAGGCCCGCATCGATCGGGGCGACCAGCACCTGGTCGGCGTCGATCGGCGCCTCGACCGGCCAGACCGCCAGGGCCTTCGCGACCGGCGGAGCGAGCAGATCGAGGCGGGACTGTGCGGATTCGGTCTTCAGGCTTCCCATCATGTCCGTCATCCTTTCCCCGGACCGGGGGTCGTGCACCACCGGTACCCCACATATCGGCCGCCGGGTCGAGGACCGGGCGCGATTCCTCAGGTCCCGGCAGATCTTGCCGACCGTCTGGGTTTGTGGAGGACCGTCGGAAAGCTCGAGTCGGGACCGTGAGTGGCCTCGCCCTGCTCACCGGTGCCACTGCCCTGGTCGCCGTAGCCGGCGGCCACCGTTCCATCTTCGCGACCCTGTTGCTCACCCTGCTCGCGGCAGTGATGGCGCACGCCCTGGTCGTCGAGATCCAACGCCAGGCCCGTCGCCGCACCCGCGACTGGGGCCGGTACGACACCGTCAACGCGGTGCTGCTCGCCTGTTGGGCGGTGTGCGCCGCCGCGCTGATCGGCGTCGGTTCCCGGCCGGTGCTCATCCTCGGCTGCGTGCTTTCCCCGGGGTACGCGGCGGCGAGCGCCTACTTCGTCGTGGAGCGTCTCCGTACGCTGGCCGCGCCGTTCGTCCCGGTGCCATCCCCGACAGCCGGCCCTGTCGACCCGGCCGTCGCCGTGGAACCGTCCGCCGCGGATGCCACGCCGTCGGTGTGATCGTCGAGGGTCGGCAGCACCACCATGAGCGGTGGCACCGGCACCCCGTTCGTCTCGATGGGCAGCTCGGGGACCGGTAGCCAGTCCACCCCGAGCGGCTCCGGCCCGAATCCATCGTCGTGGCCGGCACGTGGCTCGCCGTCCGCGACCGTCACCGCGAAGACCGAAGTCATGCCGGATGGGTACGGCATCTCCAGCACGTATCGGGCGTCGCCGACCACCAGCCCGGTCTCCTCGAAGACCTTGCGGTGCAGCGCCTCCTCGGCCGTCTCACCCGGACGCAGACCGCCGCCCGGCAGGGTCCACCACTCGCCGCCACCTGATCGCCGGCTGCGCTCGTGCACCATCAGCACACGGCCTTCCTTGACGATCACGGCAGCTGCCCGTCTTCGTTCGGTCACGAATCGCAGGCTAACCGCAGGAGCTGTGCGGCGCAGAACTCATTCATTCCTCTGTGGATGACTTCATCCATCGAAGAACGGGAGGTTCAGCCTTCAGTCCGGTCAAGGGTGGCGGCGGGGCGGTCGGATGGGTACTACTTCGGAACGGTGACCAGCAGATACGTCCGCTCGGTCAACTGTGCCCGGGTCAGCGCGACGCCGGTTCGGTCGGCGAGGAACGACAGAGCCGGTCCCGTGGGTTCCGTCACGTCCGTACCGCCGAGAAGCCCTGCTGCCCGCATGGCGGGAACGAAATCACCTGGCCGGCTGCCGCCCCAGCGCTCCGGGGTCACCGAATCGAAGTCGAGAAGCACCTCGCCGTCCTGCAGCACCAGCAGGCGTCCGTGCCCGGCCGCATCGCTGCGGTACGCCAGCAGACTGCGCCCCTTCGACAACGGGCGCACGAGTTCGCCGGTCACACCGAGCTCGCCGGCGTCCTCGACGATCACGGTCCAGTCGCCGAGCCGGGCCACCCCGATGAAGTACCGCTGGGATGCGTCGGCCTCGCCGTCGCCGGGTCCGACGAGCTGCGGCCACTCGACCCGTTCCAGCTCCTTGCCACCGAGCCGGTCGATCACCTGGTTCGGGGTGAGGTCCTGGACGAGCGTGAAGCAGAAGCCGGCGGCGAGGTCCGATTCCCGCAACGGCCAGGTGTAGCCGTCGGCCGGCACGGCGGAGGCGCTGACGTCGGGCATGGTGGCGCCCGCGTCGGCACAGCCGGCCAGGCCGGCGAGGGCAACGAGGAGAAGGGTGGAGCGGCGTTTCACGATCGACAGTCAACCAAAGCTTCGCTCGCGAGGCTGACCCGCTCTCGCCCTCAAGCTCGGGGTCACCAACGCCACCGCGAGCACCAGCGTCGCCCAGACATAGAGGTTGCTTCCCAGGAACGCGCCCCAGCCGAGCGGATGCGCCCACCACAGCCACACGAAGCTGCTGCAGAACACCACATACAGCGCGGCCAGACCGGCCAGCCGCCGGCGATGACCCAGCTCCCTCTGCAGGATCAGCAGGAACGCCGGCAGCAGCCACACCAGGTGATGAACCCAGGTGACCGGGCTGATCAGGCAGGCGACCATTCCGGTGAGCGCGACCGCGGCGGCCGGATCCGCAGCGCCGTTCCCGCGCAGCCACCAGGCCCAGCAGGCCACCACGATCAGGACGGCCACCAGCCACCAGACCGATGAGACGTCGAGCCGGGCGACCACGCCGCGCAGCGACTGGTTGGAGACGTACTCCAGCTTGCCGACCCGGCCCGTGTCCCAGAGCGCCTCGGTCCAGAAGACCCGGGACGCCTGCGGCGCGATCAGGGCGGCGAGAACGGTCGCGCCGGCAGCGGTACCGACAGCGATCGCCGCCGAGCGGTACTGCCGGGTCAGCAGCAGGTAACCGATGAAAACCGCCGGCGTCAGCTTGATCGCGGCGGCCAGGCCGATGCCGGCACCGGCCCAGCGAGGATGACGCAGGCCGGCCGTGACCAGCACCAGCAGCACGAGATTGACCTGACCGAAACTGAACGTGTCCCGGACCGGTTCGAAAAGCAGCACCGCAAGGAATGACAAGGCTGCGAGCCACCTGATCCGATGCAGTTCCGGCGGAAGGAACCAGCGCAGCAGCAGGATCACGCAGAACACGTTGACGATCAGCGAAAACGTCACCGCTACCGGCCACGAGGTGAGTGCCAGGGGACTCAGAACCAGGGCGGCAAACGGCGGATAGGTGAAGCCGTACACCGATTCCTGGTAGCGGAACGCGTACAGATCCTGGCCGGTGAGCAGCCAGTGCTGCACCGCGCCGCGGTAGACGCCGAGGTCGAAGAACTCGCGAAACGTCGGCACGGTCGCCGTGAAAACGCCGACGGCGACCGCCGCGATCAGCACGAGAAACCAGCGGCTCTTCATCGCACGACCGCTCATCCGACCGCTCATCGCACGACCGCGATTCTGGCCGCCATGAATACCGCGACTCCCAAAAGCGCGCCGAGCAACGCCAGCATCAGCCGTCCGCCATCCGCCGCGAATCCGTCAGGGAGAACCACCAGGACCAGCAACCCACAAAACCCAGCGAGGGTACGCCGAACGCCCTGCCCGACAGCGACCGCGGCGATCGGCACCAGTCCCCACACGAGGTACCAGGGACGGATAGCGGGACCGAAAAGAACCAGCGCCACCAGCACGATGCCGAGCCCGTAGACGGGTCCTAGACGGTCCCGATGAATCCAGACCAGCACCGCCACGATCAGCGTGGCCAGAAGTCCGGCGCCACGCCACAGGCTGTGCGCCAGCTCGGCGCCGGAGGCATCCTGGGTCATCGTCGCGCTCCACCGGCCGAGCAGCCCGGTCAGCGACCAGTTCCCATCGGTGATCGGGGTACCGAGGGCGGTTATCCAGCCGTACCCGGTTCCGGCCACCGCGGTGATCAGCACGGTGGCGAGGGCGGCGGTGAAGCCGACCGCCACCGAGGCCCTGGTCTGCGGCCAGGAACCGCGCAACCGGCCGGCCCAGATCACCGCCACAGCAACCAGGCCGAGTGCGGCCGGCGCCTTGATCAGGGCAGCTCCGGCAACCAGCAGTGCACCGAGGACGGGCCGATTTCGCACAGCCGCCGCCAGCCCCGCGGCGAGCAGGCCGGCCATCAGGGCGTCATTGTGTGCCCCGCCGATGAAGTGGATGAGCACCAGCGGGTTCAGTACGGCCAGCCAGGTGGCGGCGGCGGGGCTGACACCGGCGGAGGCAGCGAGGGTCCGGAGCGCCACGGCCAGCAGGATCAGCCCGCCGACGGCGACGAGACGCATCGCGAGGATCCCGCCGACCAGGTGCGAGCTGAAGAGTCCGGCAACCGCCTCAGCGACGATCAGAAAGCCCGGACCGTACGGGCTGGGGGTGTGCTGCCAGATGGCCGGAACCTGTTCGGCGAAGGCGCCGCCGAGGACTGCCGGGCCGTACCGGTACACATCCAGACCGGAATCGATCATCAGCCCCTGTGCGAGGTAGCTGTAGACGTCCCGGCTGAACAGTGGCGGGGCGATGAGGAAGGGCGCGCCCCAGAGCGCCAGGGTCTGCCAGTGCGTCCGGCAGGATTCGTCGGGTGTGCTTCTGGTCACTCGCCCGTACCACCACCAGGCGAGAAGGAGCAGCGCCAGCCCGCTGTAGACACAGACCAGCCCGAGCCGGGCATGCCGGACCTCGGTCACGAAGGTGATCCCGACGGGAAGCGCACCGGCGGCGAACCCGCCCCCGGCAATCAGGAAGGAGCCGGCCGCCCCGGCGACACGCGAGAAGGCAAGCTGCCGCGCGCCATGATCGCTGAACACGGCCGCACTCTTTCAACGAAGAGTGTCGAACCGACGAACCGGAGTTGAAAGTGGACCCCGGCCGACCTGAACACGCCAGCGGAGGCCTGATCCTCCAGCGGCTGCCCAGTCTTCCAGCGGCAGTTTAGTCCTCCAGGCCCGCGAACGGCTCGACAGTCCACGGACTCGCTGCGTCCTTGCGGTATGCCGCGTGCCCGAGCGGCAGGGTCGCCATCTGCTCCACCGACGGGTCGAGGTCGACGAGGTGCGTCAGGCAAGCCACCTGAACGGCCCCCGGCGCGTTCCAGTCATTCACGCCGTCGCTGACAAGCCAGCCGTTGTCATCGAGGTGAATGATTTCCCGAGCCGGCTCGGCACCGTCCGAGACCGTCCGCTGAATGACCGCGCCCAGGTCCTCAGGGAAGCGGTTCCCGGGAAACGGAAACGGTCGCTCCTTGAAAACCTCATGGTCCCCGGTACACCTGGCCTGCGTCTGCTCACCCTGATCCACTCAGCCACGATAGTGCCGCGACCGAACCCGCATAGCCAGGACCTATCCGTCCATCGACGAACGGTAGTATCGCCAGGCTTTGACCTTCAACGGGGGAACGACCTATATGCGAAGCACGATGGTGGCCGGCGGAATGATGGCGCTGGCCCTACTGATTCCTGCGGCACCAGCGGCGGCTCAGGCCGCGACGCCCGGGCTCGACGCGGCTTGCCAAACGGTCGAGCGCAAGCTTTACCGGGACATCCGCGAGCTGATCACCATCGACCTGGACACGGCCACTGACGTGGAGATCCGGGTGTTGGCCAACCAGATCCTGTCCGCGGCGAAAACCGACTCGTTGCCCGTGCTTCCCGACGCGATCCAGGAACGGCTGGACGGCACCCCGGATGACCTGCGGGCCTTCCTCAAGAAGGACGTGCAGACCGCCTGGACGGTGGGCCTGCGAGTCTCGGTCAACCGGACACTGACCGGCGCCGGCACCAACGTGCAGGCGGCTGCCCAGAAGGTGCTCGACAACGGCTCCGTCGACGTTTTCCTGGTTTACCTGAACGACGGCCTGTACGCCGCACGCGCCCTTGACTGCGCGTCGCAGCCCACACCGAGCGCAACCGTCACAACCAGCACCGCACCGAGTGCAACGCCCAGCGCCACGGCCACAGCCAGCGCCACAGCGAGCTCCACGACGACCGCCGCACCCGTTGCTACGTCCTCCGCCAGCTCGGACGCACCCGGCGGTGAGGGCGGCGGGCTGCCCGTGACCGGCACCGACACCGGGACCATGGCCGGCATCGGCGGCGCACTCCTGCTCCTGGGCGGCGCCGGCTACCTGATCGGCCGCCACCGCCGCTCCCGCTTCGTGGCATAACCGGTCTGCTGCACAAAAGGAAAACCCCAGGTCGATGACCTGGGGTTTTCTTAGAGGCTTGAAAGTGGAGCCCAGGGGACTTGAACCCCTAACCCCCGCCTTGCAAAGGCGGTGCTCTGCCAGTTGAGCTAGGGCCCCGTTTCGCTTACTAGCGAAGGTCGGGAGAAGTAGTGGCCTCGTGCCACAGAGCGCGCTCGTCGCTGGACTCCTTGACCTTCTTGACGACCAGGTAAGCCGCCCCGGCAACGCCAGCCACGATCAGAAGCTTCTTCAGCACGAGCACATCCCCTCGGAAATCGAGCACGCAAACCCCGTACAAAAAGCAAAGCGCAACCCACCAGCAAGCGCAAGGGAATCGCACCGCTGGCGGACATGACGAAAGTGACCTGGTTGGTGAAATTCACCAACACAGATCACCCATCACGATCGTGGGGCTAGATGGAATCGAACCATCGACCTCAGAGTTATCAGCTCTGCGCTCTAACCGACTGAGCTATAGCCCCCTCAACTGCGGGGTGAACGTTACCGCATCGGGTTGCGAGCCTCCAAAGCGGGGGTGGCTCGCAACCCGACCAGATGTCAGTCCCGCTCGGCGAGCGTCAGCTCGACGCCGCCGACGAGGTCGGCACAGACGTTGTAGATGAATGCACCGAGGGTGGCCAGCGCGGTGAAGAGCACCACGTTGACCGCGCCGATCAGCATCGAGGTGCCGATCACGCCCCAGGCGGTGATCCGGAAGGAGCCGCCGGAGCTGGCCTCGGCGCCGCCGCTGGCGGTGACGAGGTCCTTGAGGCTGTTGTTGACCGAGCTCCACACGCCCATGGTGTCGAGGGCGAGGTAGAGCACCGAGGTCGCGACGACGACCACGATGAAGAGCACGATCGAGACTGCGAACGCGAACTTCATGACGGACCAGGGGTCGATCCGCTTCAGGTTGAGCCGGGCCCGGCGGGGTCCGCGCGCGGCGGCCGAGGAGACCGTGGAGCGCGCGGACCGAACCGCCTCGGAGACACGGGCGGCACCGACCGCCGCGGATCCCGCGGCCGGCGGACCGGAACGCTGCTTGGCTGCCCCTGGGGCGGCCGGCGCGGCGGTCCCAGAAGGCCGCTGCGGACCGGTCTGGCTCTGACCCGGTGCGGGTGCACCGCTGGGACGTCCCTGGGTAGCCCCCGGCGCTGCGCCCTTGCCCTTGGTGACGACCGGCACGGATGCCGAGCCCTTCACGACGGACGGACCGCCTGGCCGCTTGTCAGCGGCCTGGCCGTCGCCGGCCGGCTCACCGGGTGGCGGTGCCATGCCCGGCGCCCGAGTGAATTTCGGTGCGGTCGGGGCATCGGCGGGGACAGCGGCGCGCCCTGCTGGCTCGCGTCCATTCGCTGCGGCTGCGTCCTTTTTCGCCGCATCGTCCGGAGTCGCTGAGCTTCCCGGGCCCCCCGACTTCGCCTGTGTCTCCGGCATCAACTAGTCCTGTTCGTCAGGCTCGTCGGCATTGCGAGCAAGCGCCACGATGGTTACACCTTCAGGGAGGTCCATCAGCTTGACCCCCATTGTGTTCCGATCCCTCGTGCGCCGTACAGGCTTCACGGGAGTCCGGATGACACCACCATTGCTGGTGATGGCAAACAGTTCATCCTCCGGGCTGATCACCAGAGCACCCACAAGTCCACCACGACGCTCCGTGATCTTGGCGGTCAGCACACCCTTGCCGCCACGGCCCTGCACCGGATACTCCTCGATCGGCGTGCGCTTCGCATACCCACCGTCAGTGGCGACCAACACATCCATGCCCTCGCGCACCACTTCCATGGCGAGAAGCTCGTCGTTGTCACTGAACCGCATGCCGATCACACCAGAGGTCGCACGACCCATGGGGCGAAGTGCCTCATCGGTCGCGTTGAAGCGGATGGCCTGCGCCTTCTTGGAGACCAGCAACAGATCTTCCTCAGGAGCTGCCAGCGCCGCGCCCACCAATTCGTCATCCTCCCGCAGGTTGATGGCGATGATGCCACCGCTGCGGTTGGAGTCAAATTCCTCCAGGCGCGTCTTCTTCACGAGCCCATTCTTAGTGGCGAGCACAAGGTACTGCGCGACCTGGTAATCCGGGATCTGGATCACCTGCGCGATGTGCTCGTCGGGCTGGAACGCCAGCAGGTTCGCGACGTGCTGTCCCTTGGCCACACGCATGGCTTCGGGAAGTTCGTATGCCTTTGCCCGGTATACCCGGCCCTTATTCGTGAAGAACAGGATCCAGTCGTGGGTCGAGATGACGAAAAAGTGCGAGACGATGTCGTCCTGACGCAGGGATGCGCCGCTCACGCCCTTGCCGCCGCGCTTCTGCGACCGGTACAGATCGACCTTGGTGCGCTTCGCGTAACCAGTTCGTGTGATGGTCACCACAACGTCCTCGCGGGCGATGAGGTCCTCCATCGAGACCTCGCCGTCGAACGGGATGATCTGGGTACGCCGGTCGTCCCCGTACTTCTGGACGATCTCGCCGAGCTCCTCGGAGACGATCGACCGCTGCCGTTCCGGCTTCGCGAGGATGTCCTTGAGGTCGGCGATCTCGATTTCGATCCGGCCCAGCTCGTCGATGATCCGCTGCTGTTCCAGGGCGGCCAGGCGGCGCAGCTGCATGTCGAGGATCGCGGTGGCCTGCACCTCGTCGACGTCGAGCAGCTGCATCAGGCCCTGACGCGAGTCCTCCACAGTGGGCGAACGGCGGATGAGGGCGATGACCTCGTCGAGCATGTCGAGCGCCTTGGAGAGACCGCGCAGGATGTGCGCGCGCTCCTCGGCCTTGCGCAGGCGGTAAGCGGTCCGCCGGCGGATGACCTCGATCTGGTGCTCGACGTAGTACCGGATGAACTGGGCCAGGTTCAGCGTGCGCGGCACGCCGTCGACCAGCGCCAGCATGTTCGCGCCGAAGGTCTCCTGGAGCTGGGTGTGCTTGTAGAGGTTGTTCAGCACGACCTTCGCGACCGCGTCGCGCTTCAAGACCAAGATCAAGCGCATTCCGGTACGACCGGAGGACTCGTCACGGATGTCCGCGATGCCGGTGAGCTTGCCCTCCTTGACCAGCTCGGCGATCCGCTCGGCCAAATTGTCCGGGTTCACCTGGTACGGCAATTCGGTCACAACGAGACACGGACGACCCCGTGCGTCTTCCTCGACCTCGACGACCGCGCGCATCCGGATCGAGCCACGGCCGGTGCGGTACGCGTCCTGGATCGCCTGCTGACCGACGATCAGACCGTAGGTCGGGAAGTCGGGGCCCTTGACGAACTCGAGCAGCGCCTCGAGCGTCGTGGCCTCGTCGGCCTCCGGGTTGTCCAGGCACCACTGCACGGCCGCCGCGACCTCGCGCAGGTTGTGCGGCGGGATCTTGGTGGCCATCCCGACCGCGATGCCCTCGGAGCCGTTGACCAGGAGGTTCGGGAAGCGGGCCGGCAGGATCGTCGGCTCTTTGGTACGCCCGTCGTAGTTGTCCTGCATGTCGACGGTGTCTTCGTCGATGTCCCGCAGCATCTCCATCGCCAGCGGGGACAGCTTCGCCTCGGTGTACCGCATGGCGGCGGCCGGGTCGTTACCCGGCGAACCGAAGTTGCCGTTGCCGTCGATCAGCCGGTAACGCAGCGACCACGGCTGACCCATCCGGACCAGGGCGTCGTAGATCGACGAGTCGCCGTGCGGGTGGTAGTTACCCATCACGTCGCCGACGACGCGCGCGCACTTGACGTAACCGCGGTCCGGCCGGAAGCCGGCGTCGTACATCGCGTACAGGATCTTGCGGTGAACGGGCTTGAGGCCGTCGCGGACGTCGGGCAGCGCGCGGCCCACGATGACGCTCATGGCGTAGTCGAGGTACGAACGCTGCATCTCGACCTCGAGGCCGACCGGCTCGACGCGCTGGCTCACACCGCCGCCGGCATCGTCCTGGATCTCGTCGCCGTCCGGGGGCTCGGGAGTGTCAGTCACTTTTAACCCTTACTCAAGGTGATTCCAGGCAAGTTCGGCCAAAACCGACAAAATGCTGTGGATAACACTGTGGAAAGTACCTGCACGCTGTGGATACGGCCCCGGATCAGATGTCCAGGAAGCGAACATCCTTGGCGTTGCGCTGGATGAACGATCGCCGCGCTTCGACGTCCTCACCCATCAGTACGGAGAACAACTCGTCCGCGACGGCGGCGTCGTCGAGCGTCACCTGGCGCAGTGTCCGGGTGTCCGGGTTCATCGTGGTGTCCCAGAGCTCCTGGAAGTTCATCTCGCCGAGACCCTTGAACCGCTGGATGTCGTCCGGCTTCGCGTTCGGCTTCTTCTGCTGGCGCAGCGCGATCAGCCCGTCCCGCTCCCGGTCGGAGTACGCGTACTGGGCGTCGTCGCCGCGCTTGTTCCACTTGAGCTTGTAGAGCGGCGGCGAGGCCAGATAGACGTGGCCGTGCTCGACCAGCGGCCGCACGAAGCGGAACAGCAGGGTGAGCAGGAGCGTCTGGATGTGCTGGCCGTCGACGTCGGCGTCGGCCATCAGGATGATCTTGTGATAGCGCAGTTTCGAGAGGTCGAACTCGTCGTGGATGCCGGTGCCCATCGCCGTGATCAGCGCCTGGACCTCGTTGTTTTTCAGCACCCGGTCGATCCGGGCCTTCTCCACGTTGAGGATCTTGCCGCGGATCGGGAGGATCGCCTGGATGCGGCTTTCCCGGCCGGACTTGGCTGAACCGCCGGCCGAGTCACCCTCGACGATGAACAGCTCGGTCTCGCGCGGGTCGGTGGACTGGCAGTCGGCCAGCTTGCCCGGCATCGAGCCGGACTCCAGCAGCGACTTGCGCCGGGCCAGCTTGCGCGCCTGCTGCGCGGCGATCCGGGCGCGTGCGGCCTGGTCCGCCTTCGTAATGATCAGCTTGGCGTCCGCGGGGTTGCGGTCGAACCAGTCGGCAAGCTGCTCGTTGCAGACCTTCTGCACGAAGCTCTTCATGTCGGTGTTGCCGAGCTTCGTCTTGGTCTGGCCCTCGAACTGCGGGTTCGCCAAGGTCACCGAGATGATCGCGGCGAGACCCTCGCGGATGTCCTCGCCGGAGAGCTTCTGGTCGGCCTTGAGGAATTTCTTCTCCACGCCGTACTTGTTGACGATGGTCGTCAGCGCGGCGCGGAAGCCCTCCTCGTGGGTGCCGCCCTCGTGGGTGTTGATGCGGTTCGCGAACGTGTAGACCGACTCGCCGTACGACTCGTTCCACTGCATCGCGATCTCGACGGCCATGCCCTCCTCGGGGGCGTCGGCCTCGAACTGGATCACGGTCTTGTGGATGGCGCTCTTCGTCGCGTTGAGGTGCCGCACGAAGTCGGCGATGCCGTCCGCGTACATGAAGGTGACCGAGCGGGCCTCGCCGTTCTCGTCGACCGAGGTGGGTCGCAGGTCGGTGAAGCTGATGGTCAGTCCCTTGTTGAGGAACGCCATCTCCTGAAGCCGGCGATAGATCGTCTGGAAGTCGAAGTCGACGGTCTCGAAGATGTCCGGGTCCGGCCAGAACTGGACGGTCGAGCCGGTCTTGTCGGTCGACTCACCCTTGATCAGCTCGCTGGGCTTCGAGTAGTCGTATTTCTGCCGCCACACGTTGCCGGACTTGTGGATCTCGACGGCCATCTTGGTGGAGAGCGCGTTGACGACCGAGACGCCGACGCCGTGCAGACCGCCGGACACCTTGTATGCCTGGTTGTCGAACTTGCCGCCCGCGTGCAGCACCGTCAGCGCGACCTCGACACCCGGCTTTTTCAGCTGCGGGTGCAGGTCGACCGGGAAACCACGGCCGTTGTCGGTGACCGAAACCCCGCCGTCGGCGAAGATGACCACGTCGATGGTGTCGCAGTATCCGGCCAGCGCCTCGTCGACCGCGTTGTCCACAACCTCCCAGACGAGGTGGTGCAGACCGCGCTCACCGGTCGAGCCGATGTACATGCCGGGACGCTTGCGGACTGCCTCGAGGCCCTCGAGCACGGTGATCGAATCGGCACCGTACTCCTGCTTGTTCTCTGACACCCTCGGCCACTTTCTCGCTGCGGAACGTCTGCCCCGCAGCGGGGTTGGCGGGCGCGACGGCAGCGGCCGGGCACACACGTTGCACCAGGGAAAACACCCGCGGGGGGAAGCGGACCACCGGTGGAACCATGCGCGCCGGTCGCCGCGGACGGCCCGCGGATCGTGATCGGCTGAGAAAACCGCGTAGCGTAACGACGAGGGTTGCCCTCCACCGCCAAGCACAGTTTTCCCGGTCACTGTCGATTCTACTCCGCCGACGCGAGTTGGCGAGGGTCCGGCACCCCTTCCGGGTGCCTGAGAGTCCCGTAGCGGGATTTGGGTCGCTACCCACGTGTTCCCCTACACGGACTTGCCGCCCACCGCAACGACAAGTGCTGCGGGTGCCAGAAGTGCCGGGCGCGCCTGCCGTGCCTGACCGGCACACACTGCGACACTGCTCGACAGCGGCGGGGGCTGGTGTCGTAACCTCGCCCGCGCGGGCCGGTGTCACCGGAGGCGCCGCATGACAGTCCGAGGAGGGGTGGCCCCGATGGCTCATGACAAGGGCCTGGACAACGTCGCCGTGCACTGGCCGCGGACAAATCAGTACTACGACCCGGTCGCGCCCGCCGAGTTCGTCGACTTCGGAACGATCGCCGACCGACCCGAGATCGCGGCGCCCACCGGCGCGCTCGCGCTGCACATCGCCAAGACAGGCACGGTACGCGCGACCGCGTACACCGAGCTGGTCGATCTTCTGCTGGGGCTGGAGGGCGTCCTTTACGCCACCGACGCGGCGGCCGAGGACGAGGATCCGGTGATCGATCCGGACGGCTGCGCCTGGATCGCCGGCGGTCTGGAACGTTTCGTCGAGGGCCATGACAAGTTCGGCGACCTGGTCACTTTCGACACCGTCGCCGCGGTCATGCGTACCGCGATCGCCGGGGGCCGGCTCGCTGACCAGCAACTTCGCTGGCTCGAACATCGGCTCACCGCGCTGCGTGACGACGCCGGCAACGCACCGCACTGGAGCTTCGCCAGGACTGAGCTCGCCATCCTGGCCGGCTTCTACCGCCGCTGCGCCGAGCGAGGCTTCGCCATTTTCGCCGACTACTGAGCTGCGGGTCAGCGGGTCTTTGGCTGGCGGGTCAGTGAGTCTTTGCCTGGCGGCTCAGTGAGTCTTTGGCTGGCGGCTCAGTGAGTCTTTGCCTGGCGGCTCAGTGAGTCTTTGCCTGGCGGCTCAGTGAGTCTTTGCCTGGCGGGACTTTGGCTGGCGGATCAGCAGGGCCAGGCCGACTGTGACGAAAAGGGCGACCAGGCCGGTACCCATCCAGAAGATCGCGACGCGGTCGTCGGCAACTCTGCCGATGGCCGCTCGGGTGCCGGGGCTGGCAATGGGGCTGGCCGTCAGCAACTCGTTGCCGCTGCACAGCGAGGTGGTGCCGGCGACGGAGAGGACGCGGTACCGGCCGCCCTCGGCGAACCGATATCCACAGGACGCCTCGTTGTCCGATGTGGCCAGGGTCACCTCGTTGCCGGCCTCGCCCTTGGCGACAGTTTCAACAGCGAATCGGACCTGTTGCTGACCGCTGTCGCGGGTGACCGACCGGACGACTCCGTCGAACGCCAGCTCGGCGTCCGCGATCCCGGCGCCGGCCTTGCAGGAACAGGCCCAGGCCGGCCCGGCCACGAACGGTATCGGACCGATCACGAGAAGCAGCAAAACCACCAACCGTCGCACGATCATGCAAACTCAGACGCTCGAATTCGGCGTCTGGTTGCACCGATCCCACCAATGTTGGCAAGTTGCGCCCACGCTTCGTCCTCGGTGCGAGGTGCCGCTTCGAGATCTTGTGCGGTTTGGCCGGCTGATCGACCACGAGTGCACGACTTTCCGAGACGGCCGTCCGTGGGCATGTCGGTCTCGGGTGGTGAACGCGGTGCTGGGTGCTTCGCCGATCTTGTGGAGTTCGGCGAACCGTTTGCGTGTAACTCCGCAAGATCGGCAGCGCTTGTTCGATCTTGCGGAGTTGCGCGGGCACGTCTGCGGGGAAGTCCACAAGATCCACGCGAGGCGGGCGCGGCGCGGAGGTGCGGGGCACGGCGCGGAGGTGCGGAGGTGCGGCGCGGAGGTGCGGGGCGCGGCGCGGAGGTGTGGAGGTGCGGGGAGGGGCGGGGCGAGGGTTGGGCAGGTTGGTGGGCAACGGTTGCTCGTGGTCAGCCGTAGGTGTCTCGGGGGCCTCGGCCCTGGACTCGGCGGGGGCCTCGGCTCCAGGACGGGGCTGCCGGGCCGTGGATGTTCAGCTTGGTGACCACGTTGTGGCCCACCTCGCCGGCGATCTGGCGCAGCAGGGTGGCGGCGAGCATCCGGAGCTGGGTGGCCCAGGCTGTGGATTCGGCTTCGACGGTCAGGATGCCGCCCTCGAGTTTTACCGGCCGGCTGTGCGCCGCGATGTCCGGGCCGACAACCTTCGACCAGGAGCCGAAGACGGTCGCCTCGGCCTTCGGTTTCTCCCAGCCGCGGGACTTCATCAGCCGCTGCAGCATGTCGCCGAAGAGCTGCGGGTCGCGCGGGTCCGGGCCGGGGCCGGAGTAGCCACGCAGCCGCCGGCCGCTGCCTCCGCCGGTCTTGCGGCGTTTGGGCTGCTTCGCGTACTCCCGCCGGCGAGCCAGGGCCGCGTCGAGGACGGCTCGCGCCAGTTCCGGGCCGGCCAGTTCCTCGCTCGGTGGCGAGAGCTGAGGGGACGGCTTCTCGGTCTGGGCGTCGTCTGAAGAGACCTTTTGACCTGCGGATTCACCGGGTTTTTCGGAGTACACAGGTTTGTCCACAGGCCGGTTGGCGATGGGTCTGCGTGACTCTTGTGCTGAGTTGTCCACAGGCTGTGCATTGGGCGTACCGTCGCGGGTTTGTCCGCGGCCGGAGGCGGGTCGCCTGGATCTCCACTCCGGGGTTGTCGCCCAGGGATCATCGGCGGCCGGACGCCGCGCGGCCTCAGAGGGCGCTCCACGCTCCGCCGGACGCGCACCCGGACCCGACCCACCCCAAAGATCGCCAAGGGCCTCCCCGAAGAGCTGAGGGGGCTCGTAAGGGACGTCGGGCTCTTCGCTGGGCCACTCCTCGTCAGGCCAGGGTGTCCGATCGTGGTCAGTCGGCACGGATCACCGACCCGGTGGTGACGTCGTAGCGGACGCCGCGCAGCGAGGGCGGGACGTCTTCCGGGACCGCGCAGGTGACCAGCAGTTGGGCGGCGTCGGAGACCAGGGCGGCAAGGCGTTCGCGGCGGCCCGAGTCGAGTTCGGCGAAGACGTCGTCGAGAACCAGCACCGGTTCGATGCCGTCCGATCTCAACAGGTCGTAGGCGGCCAGGCGCAGCGCCAGCGCGAACGACCAGGACTCGCCGTGACTCGCATAACCCTTGGCCGGCAGGTCGCCGAGGCTGAGGGTGAGATCGTCGCGATGCGGGCCCACCAGGGTCGTTCCGCGCTCGGTCTCCGCGGTGCGGCGTTCCTCCAGCGAGGCGAGCAGGGCCTCCTGCAACGCGGTCCGGTCGGCGGTGAGCGATTCACCGAGCCGGGATGAGTACGCGATCGCGGCCGAGGTCCGTCCGGCCGCCACCGCGTCATATGCCTTGGTCAGGTGCGGCCCGAGGGCGGCCGCTAGCTCCAGCCGGCCGGCCAGCAGCTCGGCGCCGTGCTGCGCCAGGTGCTGGTCCCAGACGGCAAGCGTCGACAGATCCTGACCGCGGGTGCCGCCGACCTTGCGGGTCAGGTACGCGGTCCGGAGCAGGGCGTTGCGCTGTTTCACCACCCGGTCGTAATCGGCGCGGACGCCGGCGTACCGGGGCTGGCGGGCAACGAGCAGGTCGTCGAGGTAACGGCGGCGCTCGGACGGATCGCCGCGGACCAGTTCGAGGTCCTCGGGGGCGAAGAGCACCATGCGCAGGGCGCCGAGCACCTCGCGGGGGCGGCGCACCGGCGAGCGGTTGAGGCGGGCCCGGTTGGCCTTGCCCGGAACGATCTCCAACTCGACCAGCAGCTCACGTCCATCGTGGACGATTGCGCACCGGATCACCGCGGAGGTCGCTCCGGCCCGGACCAGAGGCGCGTCGGTGGACACTCGATGACTGTCCAGAGTGGCCACGTAACCGAGCGCCTCGATGAGGTTCGTCTTGCCCATGCCGTTCTGGCCGACCAGCACGGACACGCCGGGGTCGAGATCCACGGCCACTCGCTCATAGGAGCGGAAGTCGGTGAGCTCGACCCGGCGTACGTGCATGAATCAGCGCTTGACCGCGTGCCCACCGAACTGCTGACGCAGTGCGGCAACGGCCTTCATCGCGGGCGAGTCGGCTTGACGCGACTCGAAACGCGTGAAGATCGAGGCGGCCAGGACGTGGGCCGGGACGGCGAGGCGGACAGCCTCGTCGACGGTCCAGCGGCCTTCGCCGGTGTCCTCGACGTACCCCTTGAGGTTGGCGAGCGTCGGGTCCTCGTCCAGCGCGCGGTCGAGCAGGTCGAGCAGCCACGACTTCACGACGCTGCCCTCACGCCAGCTCTTGATGACCGCGGGCACGTTGTGGACGAGCTCGGACGCCAGGAGGATCTCGTAACCCTCGCCGTAGGCCTGCATCATTCCGTACTCGATGCCGTTGTGGATCATCTTGGCGTAGTGGCCGGCGCCGTGCGTGCCGGCGTGCGCGAAGCCGAACTCACCAGCGGGCTTGAGTGCGTCGAAGATCGGCTGACAGTGCGCGACCTGCTCGGCCTCGCCGCCGACCATCAGGGCGTACCCGTTGGTGATGCCCCAGACGCCGCCGGAGACGCCGACGTCCAGGTAGTGAATGCCCTTGGCCTTCAGACGTTCCGCACGCGGCCCGTCGTCGGTGAACTTCGAGTTTCCGCCGTCGATCACGATGTCGCCCGGGGACAGCAGTCCCGCGAGCTCGTTGATGGTGTCTTCGGTGATCTTGCCGGCTGGCACCATGGTCCAGACCACGCGCGGCGTGGCCAGTTTCTCGACCAGTTCGGCAAGATTGGCGGCGTCGCTCTTGTCCGGACTGTGGTCGAATCCGACGACTTCGTGCCCCGATGCACGCAGTCGGTCCCGCATGTTGCCACCCATGCGGCCGAGACCGATCAGGCCGAGTTGCATGGTCTTCCCCCTAGAAGTGCGAATGATCCTCGCTCAGTATCAGCGCGTTACCCGGATCGGCATGATCAGATAGCGGTATCCCGGGATGATTTCGCCGCTTTCGCCAGCGGGGGAGATCACAGCCGGCTTGAACGCGTCGACGAAAGAGAGCACCGCCGTCGGTGCGCCGAGGTTCTGCAGACCGTCGATCAGGTACTGCGGGTTGAAGCCGATCGTCAGCGGCTCACCGGTGAAGGCGGCCTCCATGGCCTCGCTCGCACGCGCCTCTTCGGTCCCGCCGGCCTCGACGACCAGACCGTCCTCGCTGAAGCTCAGCAGCACCGGGGTGGTGCGCTCGGCGACGAGTGCGACACGGCGGACCACCTCGACCAGCGCGGCGACACCGACGCGGGCGTCCGAGTTGTGCGAGCTGGGGAAGAGCGAGCGGACCGGCGGGTAGTTCGCCCCGTCGAGCAGCCGGCTCGTGGTGCGGCGGGCGCCACCGGCAAAACCGATCATGCCCTCTCCGGCGCTGCCCTGCGCCAGGGCCAGAGTCACTGCCCCACCGATCGGGCCGAGTGCCTTGGCGGTGTCGTTCAGGGTTTTCGCCGGGACCAGCGCGTTGATGCTGATGTCCGGGTCGTCCGGGCTCCACTCGATCTCACGCATCGCCAGCCGGTAGCGGTCGGTGGCCAGCATCGCCATCGACGTGCCGTTCAGCTCGATGCGGACGCCGGTCATCATCGGCAGCGTCTCGTCCCGGCCGGCCGCGATGGCCACCTGGGAAACCGCTGAGGCGAACGTAGCGGCGTCGACGGTCCCGGTGCTGGAAGGCATCTCCGGAAGAGCCGGATAGTCCTCCACCGGCATCGTGGGGAGCGTGAAACGTGCACTGCCGCAGACCAACTCGAGGTGCGCACCGACAGCCGCGATGTCGACCGGCTTGCCGGGGAGTGCCTTGGTGATCTCGGCGAGCAGGCGGCCGGAGACCAGAGCGGCGCCGTCCGCGTCCGCCTGAACCTCGACACTCACCTGGCTCGAGACCTCGTAGTCGAACCCTGAGACCTGCAGCCGCCCGTCAGTGACCCGCAGCAGGACGCCGGCGAGCACCGGAACCGACGGCCGGCTCGGCAGGCTCTTGGCTGTCCAGGCCACGGCGTCGGCAAGTGCGTCTCGCTCCACCCGGAACTTCATGCTGTCCTCCGCGATGCTTTCTTCTACGGGGGCTTCGACCCCACTGAAACTCTATGGCTCCGGTGCTCTGCGTGTGCGCCCGACCCCGGTGCTGAGAAGTCGAGCAGGACGGTCGGCGAGCTTTCGCGAACCCCTCCACACCTTCCACAACGCTGATGATTGGTTTTTGTTCTCTATTAAAGAGATAACTAGTCGTCTTCATCGGTGCTGTGGATTCTGTGGAGAACCAGAGTTTGAGCTGGTCAGAGAGTTATCCACCGGTGATTCACAGGTGGATAACCGGTGTGTAAACCCCGGTCTTCGTCCACAGTCGCTGACCGAACGAGCGTTGTCCACCGTTGTCCCCAGGCTGTCCCCAGGTTGTCCACCGGTTTTATCCCCTGCCCTGTGTAAAACGTTGGGACGCTACCGGGTCGTCGTCCCCAGAACCTTCAACAGGAAATCCACAGGCGTCCACAGGCGGTGGACAAAGATGTGACCCTCCGTGTCTGTCCACATCGATTTCCACAGGGTTCATGCACATCTGTGGGTTGTGGTGTCAGCAGTTATCCACCGTCTGGGGACAGAGCCTGTGGAGACCTGTGGATTAGTGTGGAAAACGTTGGCACGAAACCGACCCGTTCCGACGTTGACAATCTCCGGGTTCCGGCTCTCAATCATGCTCTGCGAAAGGCTTCAATATGCAGGCTGAGCTGCGATGATCTGGGCATAACCTGTGGACAACGCGGTGCACAACCGGTGGATAACCTGTGCCGTTTTGGTATAGGCGCAGGTTAAGGGCCTGTGGGTATGTGGCTAATGCGGCGAGAGCAGCCTGTGTACAGCGGTGCACGAGGGCTTGGCCGTGGTGACTGCCGCTGTTCAATCGGGACAGTGCCGTTGTGCGAGTTGCGCACACCCTGTGGACAAGCGCGCTTATCGGCGGCTTGAGCTGGGGTTATCGGCTGTGCACAAGCGGCTGAGAGACCTGTGGGAACCCGTTGGCGCGCTGTGGGCGGGGTGGGTGCGATGCCGATGGAAACGGGCGTGGCCCCTGCCTCGAACGGCAGGGGCCACGTTGGTGCGGTTGTTGAGCCCTTGGACTCGTACCCGAAAGATCAGGTGTTTTGTTTGATGCGGTTGGTCAGCTCAGCGATCTGGTTGTAGAGCGAGCGGCGTTCGGCCATGTGCTGGCGGATCTTGCGGTCGGCGTGCATGACCGTGGTGTGATCGCGGCCGCCGAACGCCTGGCCGATGCGCGGGAGGGACAGGTCGGTCAGCTCGCGGCAGAGGTACATGGCGACCTGACGGGCGTTGACCAGCACCCGGCTGCGGGAGTGCCCGCGCAGGTCTTCGAGGGAGACGCCGAAGTAGTCAGCGGTGGAGACCATGATCTGGTCGGCGGTGATCTCCGGGCCGGCGCCGTCGGGCATGAAGTCGCGCAGGACCTCTTCGGCGAGCGAGAGCTGGACCGGCGAGCGGGTGAGACTGGCGAATGCGGTCACTCGGATGAGGGCGCCTTCGAGCTCGCGGATCGAGTTGGAGACGCGCGAGGCGATGAACTCGAGGACGTCGTCGGGGGCGTACATCCGTTCCTGGGCGGCCTTCTTCTGGAGGATCGCGATACGCGTCTCCAGGTCCGGCGGCTGGATGTCGGCGAGCAGGCCCCACTCGAAGCGGGTACGCATCCGGTCTTCCAGAGTGGCCAGCTGGCGCGGTGAGCGGTCCGAGCTGATCACGATCTGCTTGTTCGCGTTGTGCAGCGTGTTGAAGGTGTGGAAGAACTCCTCCTGGGTCCGCTCGCGGTTCTCCAGGAACTGGATGTCATCGATCAGCAGGATGTCGACGTCGCGATATCGCCGCTGGAACGCCTGCGTCTTGTCGTCCCGCAGGCTGTTGATGAAATCGTTGGTGAACTCCTCGGTCGACACGTAGCGCACCGAACGCGCGTGCCCCAGGGTGGTGGCGTAATGGCCGATCGCGTGCAGGAGATGCGTCTTGCCCAGCCCGGAGCTGCCGTAAATGAAGAGCGGGTTGTACGCCTTGGCCGGCGATTCGGCGACGGCGACCGCGGCGGCGTGCGCGAAGCGGTTGGACGAGCCGATGACGAACGTCTCGAACATGTACTTCGGATTGAGCCGGTTGCCGTCGTTGCCGCCCGGGCGCGGCGAGGAGCCGGGGCCTCGCAGGTCAACAGGTGGACGGCCGGGGCCGTTGTCGCCGCGCGTCGGCATGGGCTCGTCGCGGCGCGGGTCGTGACGGCGCTGGTTGTCGCGCAGGTGGGACTGGTCGGCGGCGGTCCGGTGCGCGACGGTGTCGTTCGGCGCGTCCGGTTCCTGGGCCTTCTCCACCGGGCGGGGCGGCGGACGGTTCAGAGAATGCGGCGGCTGCTGCGACTGCGGCATCTGCGGCGGCATTTGCGGCGGCATCGGGTCGGCGAAGAGCGCCTCCTGGCCGTCCCGCGCGATGGGCACGTTGCGGGAGTGCTGCGCCGAGCCGGTCGGGTACTGCTCTTGCTGGTACTGCTCTTTTTGGTACGGGTCCGGCTGGTACTGGTCTTGCTGGTACGCCGGTTCCTGGGGGCGCTGGGTGCCGGGGTAACCGGGCAGCTCCTGCTGGTACGGATGGGGCTCGTTGTACCGCGGCGGATCCGCGTAGTGCCGGGGCTGCGGTTCTGCCTGCGGCTGAGCGGCTTCCATCGGAGTGCCGTACACCCGGCCGGGCATGCCTGAGCCGTCCTCGGGAGGACGAACGGTGACCGCGACCTGTATCGGCCTGTTCAGCCGGCGGGTGAGTGCCTCGGTGATCGCCGGACGCATCCGGGACTCGATGACGTCTCGGGTGAAGGCGTCCGGAACCGACAACAGAGCGGTGTCCTCGACGATTGCCCGTAGACGTACTAATTGAAGGTAGGCGCGCTGCTGCGGTGAGGCGATCTCGTCGGACAACTCACCCAGAGTTGCCTTCCACACCTCACCAAGGTCGACCTGATCGGCCAC